>JBJKPH010000273.1:0-5167 GCA_046706585.1 Bacteroidales bacterium
GGAAAGGCCCAAAGGGCGGGTTTGCCATCGGTGGTTTTGATCGAACAAAGGCTGTAGTGGATGAATTCATGCTGGTTACTGCAGACAGCACGCGTTTTTATATCGACGATACAGGAGCCAAAGGACCAAAGGGAGGATTTGCGATCGGAGGGTTTGACAGAACAAAGGGAATAAGACAGGATTATATGATGGTTACGACCGATAGTACAAGGTTCTTTGTTAATGACTCAACTGCAGGTTTCTCGGTTGCTTCAACTCAATCAGGTATGGCACAGAAGTTTATGGATGTGAACAAGATCAACTCTTTCGTAGGTAACGAGAGCGGCCAGAAAACACAACCTGACTTCAGCTCATATAAGGGCCGGTATAATGCCTTTTTTGGTTACCGCGCCGGTTACAACAACACAACAGGTTACGGTAATATTTTTATGGGCCATGAGTCGGGTTTTGGAACTGTTTCCGGCAGCTACAACGTTTACATGGGTTACGGAGCAGGGAAAAGTAATCAGATAGGTAATTCAAATGTGTTCATTGGATACAGGAGCGGAGTTAACAGCACTGCCGGCTATAATGTGTATGTGGGGCAGGGAGCCGGCGAGAGTATTGGTACAGGCATGGAAAATACATATATGGGTAGCCAGTGCGGAATAGAGGATGGTAAATATGGATCGCCGGGAAACAGTAATACGTTCATAGGTTTCAGGGCGGGTGCCCAGAACTGGATAGGAAACCAGAATGTATATCTTGGTACCAGGGCAGGTGAGGCAAGCTACGGTTCAGGAAGAATATTCATAGGTTATAAAGCCGGCCAGAATGAGGACCGCGACAATGTTCTATATATCGAGAACAGTAATTCAGCAGTACCTCTTATTTTCGGGAACTTTGCTGCAGACCAGAAAGAAGTAATTATTAACGGTAATTTTTCATACACCGGTAAGAAGGGAGCCCTGTCAGACGCAAGGTATAAGGAAAACCTTGAACCGCTTGACAATGTCATTGGTAACCTGAAGAGGATAAGAGGTACATATTTTACGTGGAGAGAAGATGAATACCCGGATATGGTGTTTGGCAGTGGCAGACAGATTGGTGTTATAGCCCAGGAAGTGGAAATGGTATACCCCGAACTGGTTAATACAACCTCAAACGGATATAAAACAGTTGATTATGAAAAGCTATCGGTCATACTGCTTGAGGGTATGAAAGAACAACAGAAAGAGATTGAGCAACTGAAAGCGGAAATGTATGAGCTCAGGGAGTTGATCAACGAATCAAATGAATTGTAACCGAAATAAATAATAAATAACAGATATGACTGCAACTAATTCAAATTCAGATAAGTATGCCTTCCTTTTCAGGACAGGCACTGACGACATGACTCCATTTGAGGATACCCTTAAGGATTATTACGGATACCTGCCTGCAAATATTGTCTCATCATCGGGATGTGCTAATCTGATAAATGATTTCAAGGCACTGGCTGTCACGATAGAAGCAAGTTCACCTTCGGGATCTGTACCATCAGGAGAAACACCCATGAATACCCTTTTTGTAATAATCTCAGGGGATGCCGATTCTTCGGGGCTTACTGACGGTACCGATTCGGTTCCCTGGCTGGACCTGAGGGATATGCTATCGGGTCAGTTCCCCGGATCAGGACCGATTCCTCTTCCGGAAACTATTAATTACGATACCGAATGTGAGATCAATGTCCTTCTGATAACACCTCATTGTCAGGCTTTAAGGAGTGAGTGGCTTAATAATATCCCGTTTTCTAACGGGACCCTGTTATTACCTGAGACCGAGGCAGATGATTCCCTTACTGCTGCAAAGAAGAGCAGTTTTATCAGTTCATGGGCAGATTTGATGAGACTTGCCAATCCGTCAATCCTGACAGTTGACAAGCTTGTATCAATTGATGCCATCTCAGCGGATATCTATCCTGCAGGTACAACCGGCTATTTCATAGCACAGCGCGAACCTGCCGATATTGGTGATCCGTTCTATCCCGGAAGATTCGAACTTCTGATAAGGGACGGCGACCATCCGGGGGTTGGATCAAGCTGGTGGAACAGTCCGGATATCTGGATCACAAACTCATGCTATACCGATATACCTGCCAATGAAGGGAATAACCGGTATATGACAGGCGAAATAAACAAAGTGCATGTAAGGGTATATAACACCGGATGTCATCCTTTACTACCGAATCATATAGGGGTTACAGTATTTCCATATCCTTTTGCCACTGGCGATACTAATGTGACCCCGGTAAATACATCTGTTAATAATGTATTGTTTCCGGGAGGAAGTGAACTGTTATATACATGGGATTATGATTTCCCGGCAGGTGTCGATCACAGATGTATAAGGGCGATCATACATTATGATGCCATCTCTCCGGGGATCGACCAGCCGGCAATATGGCACCCTCATACAAGTATGCAGGAAGCCCAGAAAAATATTACTCCTGCATCAATTTCCTGCAGCGGAGGAGGAGGAGAAGCCCCTGGTGGTGGTGAAATGCCGGCACCCGTTCCGCCTGGTGAGGAGGGAGGTACCCCACCGGATCCTGAAGGCGCAGGGGAAAAAAGTATTGAAAATATAAGGAATTTCCGTGAACTGGAACTCCTGATAGAAAATCCATTCAGGAACAAGCGGGAATTCAGGCTGGTCATACCTGCCGAAGTTGCAAAACTGAGAAAGAAACTGGATATACAATTATTCACATTCAGTCCGGGCAAACCAGGAAGAATATTCCCCGTAAAGCTTAAGAAGAAAAAAGAGAACCTTGTGAGCTTCACCCTAATGCCGGGTCAGCAGCTAAACCTGATGCTATATATAAGTGTCAGGAAAGGAGTGAAGGAATTCAAAAAAATGGAGATATCGCTTGAAGTTATTGTTCAAAGAACTGATGTGAACCAGATATTCAGGGCTCCGGTGCTGAGATCGTTTAAAAAATTCGGATCTGTGGCCGGTATAACCTTCGATGTTTCAAATGAATCGGTCGACGTGAGTGCGGAAGTAGTCGATAGCAGTGGAAAACCGGTTGGTGATGCCATTGTTCACCTGTCGACAGTTAACGGAAGGCAGGCGGCAAAACTTATTACCGACAGTAAGGGGAAATGTGAATTCAGGAAGATAAATCCGGGTGCCTATAATATTGCAGCATACAAAGGCAAACTATGGTCGGGAAAGGTAATTGTCAATGCTTACCCACGGAAAGACAAGTCAGGTCCGAACAAGCTTGTTATCAAAAGAAGAAAGTAGGCCGGGCCGCTACGTGTACTACGGTGTCCGGGGTTAATGTGCATTTCTCCCTGTCGACTATTCTTAATATCTTTGCCCCGATGAAATCAAAAGTTGTCATAGGACTGTCAGGGGGCGTCGACTCAAGTGTTGCAGCATGGAAACTCAGGGAAGAGGGCTATGATGTAATCGGGCTCTTTATGAAAAACTGGCATGATACTACTGGTGTCCTAAAAGGAGATTGCCCTTTTGACGACGATGTGATGTTTGCTGAACTGGTGGCACGTAAGCTGAAGATACCTTTTCACACTGTTGATCTTAGTGTCCCGTACAGGGAGAGAGTTGTGGATTATATGTTCTCAGAATACCGGAAAGGCAGAACACCAAACCCGGATGTCTTGTGCAACAGGGAGATTAAATTTGATTCCTTCGTTTCTGAAGCACGAAAGCTTGGTGCCGAATATGTTGCAACAGGACACTATTGCAGGAAAGCATTAACCATGCTGAAAGGTAAAACCGTATACCGTCTGCTTGCCGGTATCGACAGGAATAAGGACCAGAGCTATTTCCTGTGCCAGGTTACTCAGGAACAACTTGAAAATGTTCTTTTTCCTGTGGGAGAGATGACCAAACCAATGGTGAGAAAGATAGCCGATGATCTTAACCTTGCAACAGCACACAGGAAAGATTCCCAGGGTATATGCTTTGTGGGTAAGGTAGATCTTCCGACATTCCTTCAGCAGAAACTGGAGGCCAGAACGGGCAGAACTGTGGAGATAGGTTCAGAATATCCTTATATGAAGATACAAACGGGATTTCCGGGCAAGGATATTCCGTCAGAGGAGTTGATAAGGCTGTGCAGTCCTGTTGTATATAACCCGAATGACGGTGTTACCATTGGCAAACACAGTGGTGCACACTTTTTTACGGTGGGACAGAGAAAAGGTATAAACATCGGCGGACACCAAAGTCCGCTTTTTGTAATTGCTACTGATATTGAAAAGAATATCCTTTACGTGGGAGAGGGACAGGATCATCGTGGCCTGCACCGTAAAGGATTGTTTATCAGGAAGGATGATCTGCACTGGGTAAGGCCCGATATGAGGATGAACGCAGGAGATACAATTGACTATCTGGTGCGAATACGGTACAGGCAACCCCTGGAAAAAGGAAGACTGTATATGAAGGAGGGAGGATTATTTATCATTTTTGACAAACCGCAGAGAGGGATAGCTGCCGGTCAGTTTGCAGCCTGGTATGATGGTGATGAACTGATAGGATCAGGTGTAATAGATGACGGCGTAAAATCAAATAGCTGACAGCCTTTCCAGATCCTTTCCTGATATCCTGTAGACAACCCACTCATCCATTGCAACAGCTCCTATATTCTCATAGAACTTCCTGGCAGGGTTCCAGTTAAGTACCCACCATTCCATCCTTCCCCAGTCGTTATCGGTGGCAATGCGTGCCAGGTAACTTAATATCTCCTTTCCTATGCCCCTCTTCCTGAATTCGGGGAGTACATAGAGGTCCTCAAGGTAGATCCCCGGCTTTCCCAGGAAAGTCGAAAAGTTATTGAAATAGAGGGCAAATCCTGCTTCAATACCGTCAACTATGGCGAAGATCACCTCGGCATAGCTTTTTTCTCCGAAAAGATTCCGTTCAAGCACCTCCTCGGTTGCGAGAACAAGATGACCCATCTTTTCATATTCTGCCAGGTTCGTGATCATCCTGAGAATAAGGGGAACATCCTCAATTGTAGCTTTTCTGAATTGTGCAGCCATATTTGTAATGAGTATGTGAGAACCATAAATATAAGAAAAATAGGTATATTTATTCGATCATGGAGGGTGGCTCAATAATAAGATATAATGCCTCGGCCGGTTCGGGTAAAACATTCATCCTGACCAGGGAATACATG
>JBJKPH010000274.1:0-8677 GCA_046706585.1 Bacteroidales bacterium
GGCCTGTTTTTACCAGGAAATCAAGCTTATACCCGTCTTTCAGGGCCTGTTTGGTAAACCCGTCCCATTTATCGGCGCAATATCCCACACCAAATTCCTTAAGTGTATCCTGCCTGAATCCCCTTTCTTTGAAATATGATAACCCGACCGCGATCCCCTCTGTGTCGTTGAACAATGTTTCGGCGAAGAAGCGTGCAGCATACGACGACACAACCAGCATGCTCTCCCTTTCGGTCTCACGTTCAATATCCTCGGGTGTGATCTCCTTCTCCTGTATCTCGATATTATATTTTTTGGCAAGGTACCTGAGTGCCTCTGGATAACTCAGCGACTCATGCTCCATGATGAAATTGACCGAGTTACCCCCCTTGCCGCACCCGAAACATTTAAAAATACCCTTGGTGGGCGATACTGTGAACGAAGGCGTTTTTTCGTTATGGAAAGGGCATAATCCAAGAAAATTCACCCCTCTTTTTTTAAGAGAGACAAACTCCTGCACCACATCTAATATCTGGGCTGCATCGAGAATCTGTTCTACTGTCTGATGCGGGATCAAATCCTGAAATATTGTTTAGTATTCAAATATAGGGAAAACGAAAATGATAAAAGATAAAAGGCGCAAGATAAAAGTGTTGGTGCGCTGGTACAGCTTACCATTCTCTCTGCGCCCTTTGCTCTAAGCTTTACGACATTACAATCATTCCGGCCGCTACTGTCTCATTGGAGCCTTCGTCGATAAGAATGAGGCTGCCTGTGGTATTATTCACCCTGTAATCGTCGAAGAAAAGGGGACTTGTTGTCTTAATGGAGATCCTGGCCACATCGTTCATCTTTACCACCCTGTCAGCCGGATCTTTATCAAGGGTATTAATGTTGATCTTATAATCTACCGATCTGATCATGCATCGGGCCTCTGATGTTGCCTGCCTGATTATATACCGGCCTCTTTCCTGCAGTGGTTTTTCGTTAAACCAGCAAACGATGGTCTCTATCTCCTGTGAAATATTCGGCAGGTTTGAGGCGCTGACGATCATGTCGCCGCGACTGATATCAATATCATCTTCAAGAGTAATTGTGACGGATTCGCCCACTTTTGCCTCTTTAAGATCGTCTCCATGAACATCGATACTTCTGACCCTGCTGTTGATCATCGACGGAAGCACAGTTACCTCATCCCCGGCACGGAAAATACCTCCGGCTACCCTGCCGGCATAACCACGATAATCATGGAACCTGTCGTTCTGCGGTCTGATAATGTACTGAACAGGGAATCTCGGGTTCACAAGATCCTTGTCTTTCACTATCTCAATATTCTCGAGCAGTTCAATCAGTGACCTGCCCTCATGCCAGGGCATATTCTGAGACCTTTCGACCACATTATCGCCCAGTTTGGCGCTTATTGGCATATAATGCGGATCGTGCACTCCTAGCTTCACGGCAAGAGCCGAAAGATCATTCTTTACCCTTGTATACACATCCTCGCTGTAACCGACCAGGTCCATTTTGTTCACACAGAAAATTATATGCCTGATATCGAGCAGTTGTGCAATATATGTGTGCCTGAGAGTCTGCTCCAGTACTCCGTTGCGGGCATCCACAAGTATTACCGCAAGATCGGCCGTGGAAGCCCCTGTTACCATATTGCGTGTATACTGTATATGTCCGGGCGTATCGGCGATGATGAATTTCCTTTTTGGTGTTGCGAAGTACCGGTAGGCAACATCGATGGTTATCCCCTGTTCCCTTTCAGCCTTCAATCCGTCGGTAAGCAGCGAAAGATCGACCTCCGATTTACCCCTTCTCTTACCCGACTCGATTATATGCTCCATCTGGTCTTCAAAGATCGACTTGCTGTCGTAGAGCAGTCTTCCGATTAGTGTACTTTTCCCGTCATCCACGCTTCCCGCCGTTGTAAATCTCAGGAGGCTTTTATTCTTTTCTTTACCGTTGATCATTCAATATGAATTTCCAGAATTTAAAATCCCTGCACCCCATGCCCTGTGCCCCATGCCCCATGCCCCATGCCCTGTGCCCTGTGCCCTGTGCCCTGCGCCCTGTGCCCTGTGCCCTGTGCCCTGTGCCCCATGCCCTGCGCCCTGCGCCCTGTGCCCTGCGCCCTGTGCTCCATGCCCCATGCCCTGTGCCCCATGCCATATTAAAAATACCCTTCTCTCTTTCGTTCTTCCATTGCTGCCTCCGAACGTTTATCATCAAAGCGGCTCCCCCGTTCCGTTGAGCGGGTAGCTGCTATCTCGCTGATAATATCATCAAGGCTGTCGGCTGTCGACAGGGTTACCCCTGTACAGGTAATGTCGCCGATGGTGCGGCACCTTACGTCGGCATCGACCACCTCCTCTGTTGGTTTCAGAGTCATAAAGGGAGCCCATGCCAGCCATACACCGTCGCGGTTAAATATCTTGCGTTTATGAGTGAAGTAGAGGCTGGGGAGTTTTATCCCTTCATGCCTGATATATTGCCACACATCGAGTTCGGTCCAGTTGCTTATCGGGAAAACCCTGAAGTGTTCTCCCATATTTTTACGACCGTTAAATATATTCCACAGCTCCGGGCGCTGGTTCTTCGGATCCCACTGGCCAAAATCATCGCGATGAGAGAAGAACCGTTCCTTTGCCCTTGCTTTCTCCTCATCGCGCCGTCCTCCGCCGATTGCGGCATCTGATCTAATTTCATCAATGGCATCGAGCAGGGTAACCGTCTGGAGCTTGTTCCGGCTGGCATTAACCCCTTTTTCTTCGATAACCTTCCCTGCATCGATCGTTTCCTGAACGTATGCGACTATCAGTTCCACATCAAGCTCGCCGGCAAGATCATCGCGGAAATCGAGTGTTTCCTGGAAGTTATGACCTGTGTCGATATGAAGAAGCCTGAAGGGTATCTTTCCCGGCCAGAAAGCCTTCTTTGCCAGGTGCACCAGTACGATGGAATCTTTCCCTCCCGAAAAGAGCAGCACCGGTTTTTCAAACTGTGCAGCCACTTCGCGCATAATAAAAATGGCTTCGTTCTCAAGTTCCCTGATATGTTCGCTGTTAATGTTCATATCCGTATATTTATTCGTTATTTTCTGTTGTGCAGGCCACATTCTTTACCCGACCCGTTTTCCCACCACCAGCGTCCGGCGCGGAAGTCTTCACCGGGCTTAACCGCCCTGGTACATGGTGCGCAGCCAATACTTACAAATCCTTTGTGATGAAGTTCGTTATAGGGGACCTTATTCTCCTGCAGGTATTCCATCACCTGGCTGAGGGTCCAGTTGAAGAGAGGATGAAATTTTATCATGCCTGAGGCACCATCGCTTTCCAGTTGCTGCATACCGGTACGCCCTGCCGACTGGTCTGAACGGATACCTGTTAACCAGCATTCCATCCCTTCAAGAGCCCTGGCCAGTGGCTTTACCTTCCTGATGTTGCAGCATTCCTTCCTGTTCTCTACAGAGCTGTAGAATGAGAAAGGTCCTTTTTCCGCCAGCAGATCTTCAACTTCCCGGGCATCCGGGAAATAGGGTTGTATATTTTTCTTATAGATCTTCAGAGTGTTCGACCATACCTTGTATGTTTCCTCGAAGAAACGGCCTGTATCCAGGGTCACGACCTTTACCGGAATGTTATTCCTGAAGATCATATCGGTGATCACCTGGTCTTCAACGCCAAAGCTTGTGGTAAACACAACCTTACCCGGGAATAGCCCTGCCAGATCTTTAAGACTGTCGATTACCGGTTTGTCTGCTATTTCGACTGAGATATCCCCGAGTGTCATAAGCTGCCTGTTGTCCATGATTTATTTTTTCAAAGCGTTCCTTTTGATCTTTGCCCAGAGACGTTCATGGAAATAGTAAAGGATCATTTTTGAGAAGACCTCGATACCACCGATCGATACAGCGCTTTTAACTTCACCTGTGATAACGTAGCTGATAACTATTGTATCGATTGTCCCGACAACTCTCCACGAGATAGTCTTGACAAGGCTTACAACGGGCCTGTCGGCCTGGTTGTCTGCTGTTTTCCCGGTTGCTGTTCCTTTTTTCGGTCGGCCTGAATCAATGATCAAATCCAGCATAAATAACAGGGTTTGTTCCAACTGTAAAATTATCCTTGACAGCTGACAGAAACAGTCGTTCCAATACCCAATTTCAGAGGAGAAAAAGCACACCCCGGATATGGGTATTTAAGCGTATAATAAATATCACAACAGAGGAGAAAGGCACAGAGTATAAGACCTTTTTTTATCTTTACTGAAAATTACTCTTATGCTTAAGCTGGTCATACTGACAGGGGCAGGTATATCGGCAGAATCCGGTCTTAAGACATTTCGGGAAGCAGGTGGATTGTGGGAGGAATACAATGTTTACGAAGTGGCTTCTACGCAGGCATGGGATGAGAATCCGGAGCTTGTAATGCGGTTCTATAATGATCGGCGAAGGCAGTTATAAGATGCCCGGCCAAATAAAGGACATTACGATCTGGCAGCTCTTGAAAAATATTTTGATACCAGGATAATAACCCAGAACATAGACGACCTTCACGAACAGGCTGGAAGCACTAATGTGCTGCACCTGCATGGTGAACTTAAGAAGTCCCGCAGCACTGTCGATCCGGGACTTATTTACGATATTGACGGGTGGGAACTGAAGCTTGGTGACAAATGTGAAAAAGGAAGCCAGCTGAGACCTCACATAGTATGGTTCGGGGAGCCTGTACCTGCAATGGAGGATGCTGTATTGATCACCGCATCGGCAGATATTTTTGTTGTTATTGGTTCCTCGCTGAATGTCTATCCCGCAGCCGGACTTATGGGTTATGCACCCCCTGGAGCTTCTGTTTGGGTGGTTGATCCCAATAAAATAGAAGTGCCGTCAGGCGGTCATGTTGAAGTAATTAAGGAAAAAGCAAGTGTTGGCGTGGAAATTTTAACTTATCGGTTGTTAGAGATGTATGGTACTGAATGAACGTAAAATAGTAATAGCCATATCCGGAGCCAGTGGATCGCTCTATGCAAAACTGCTGATCGGACGCATTATGGGATTGCAGGATCTTCCCGCTGAAGTGGGCATTGTTTATACCGATACTGCCGCCGGGATATGGGAACAGGAGATTGGGCAGAAACCAGTGTTTTCAAAACCTTTCAAACAATATGACAACGACGATTTCAATGCTCCTTTTGCATCCGGATCGTCAAGGTATGATACCATGATTATCTGTCCCTGTTCCACCGGCATGATGGGCCGTATAGCACACGGGGTGTCAGGTGATCTTGTAAGCCGGACAGCTGATGTGATGCTCAAGGAGCGCCGCAGACTGATCATTGTCCCTCGCGAAACGCCATATAACCTTATTCACATAACCAATATGAAGCTTCTCACCGAAGCCGGGGCAGTTATTCTTCCTGCAACCCCGTCGTTTTACAATAAGCCATCTACCATTGAGCAGCTTGCCCTTACCGTAGTCGACCGCATAATGGATCTTGCAGGTTTTGATATCGATACTTTCCGCTGGGGCGGGACGGGTGCAAATCCCTGAGAGGCTAATGCAGGAGCATGCGTATAAGTACTCCCGTAACAGCCACTAATGCTGAAAATGGCCATCCTTAGTCCCGGGCTCATTGATCTCACTTATCCCACCTTAACATCACTACCTAAGTCATATATTATAATCTTTTATTATATTTGATCAGGAGAAAATCAAGTTATGAAAAGGCTGTTGACCATTATTTTTACGGTTCTTTTTGCCCTGCCTGCATTTAGTCAGCAGATGGGGCGGGTGAGGCCGTTCCATATTTTCGTGTCAGAACCGGGGTATATTACCATCAATGAGGTGAATGCAGGTATCGGTCTTGGAGGAACAACCGACGACTTTTCAAAATATTTTTTCGGCGTAACCTCCCTGCACGGATATCAGGTGAACGAATACTTTATGCTGGGCGGCGCAACAGGTTTCCTTGTTTATGAGGACGGGGTGCTTATCCCCCTTTATGCCGATATGAGGCTCAGATTCTATTCAAGCACTTTCTCTCCATATATTTCAGCATCGGGAGGACTGCTTATTAACCCTGCAGATGTTAACCTCGGAACACGAATGTTCATAAATCCCTCGGGCGGTATGCGCTATACCGTGAATCCCCGTCTGGCATTATCCGGCAGCGTCGGTCTTTGGTTACAGATGGGTAGCGGCGTGAGCAGGGAGAGCTTTATCA
The DNA here is from genome assembly GCA_046706585.1 of Bacteroidales bacterium. Lineage (GTDB taxonomy): Bacteria > Bacteroidota > Bacteroidia > Bacteroidales > VadinHA17 > JBJKPH01. Next base: position 6,208 of record JBJKPH010000274.1, read on the forward strand.
ATACACGGGTCGGGGTGGTGTATAAGTTTAAGTAGGGTATATAGTTAAGAGTGGATTGTTTTTTCTCATCTTTCTTTCCCAATAAGCACTAAGCCTGGTCTGGCATTTTTCCCCTATTTTTCCTATCTTTCACCCTTCGGATAAATTAATTTGTTCGTTGATGAGAAAATGTCTGAACATACTAGCTGCAATTTTTATTGCCTCCCTGCTTTTTCAGTCGTGCAAACAAAAGCCGAAGTCTGAAAATATTGAACCAACATATTCGACCTTCAGGACCGATTCTTCAGGGGCCGAAATACCGACCGGTAAAAGGGAGATCTTTTATGGCATCCTTACGCCGGTTGAGATAAGTTCGATCTTCGGGCGACTGGGAGCCCTGTATGAGCCGCAGGTGCTTAACAATGATGAGAACGGGAATAATTACAACAGCAGCGCCAAGGCAGCGCTTAACCTTGGTATTTACGGTGTCGACCTGAGTTACCTGAAGATGTTTGATATGAACACCGAGATGGTACACTACATGCTTACTGTCAGATCGCTCAGCGAAAAGCTTGGTATCCCGGCCGAATATCTCACCGAACCGATCGAGGAACTGGAGACAAATATGTCCGATTCCGATTCGGTGCTTGTATTTGTAAATAAGGCGTATAAAAGGATTGAAGATCATCTCGCCATAGATGGGCGTGAAAGCACTGCCGGACTGATTATCCTGGGCGGATGGATTGAGGCACTCTATATTGCAACTCAGCAGCTTTATGATCCCTCCAATCCCGACCCGGAGGTCATCGAAAGGATCGCCGAACAGAAATATACCCTGAACACACTTCTTAGCTTCCTGAAGAATTACTACGACGATCCGGTAGTCGTCTATTACACCAAGAAGCTTAAGTTCCTGAAGAAATATTTCGATAATTTCGATATCTACTACCGCAAGGGCGATCTCGAGATCGACCGCGACAAACAGGTGCTGAGAGCCTCCAGCTCTGATATGACCATTACCCTCGAAACCCTCGAAAACATCAGGGATTACGTCTATAAGATGCGTACCGAAACGGTCGGATTATAATGTTTTTTTACTCTCTCCGTTCGCTTAATAACCATGAGGCACAGGGCTTAACGCAGACCCAATGCCATAAACCTAATATCATATAAACCATGAAACACCTGCTTTTAACAATAATGCTGCTGACAGGCATTACCGTCTTCGGCCAGGACTATCCGCCGGTACTTTCGTTGCAGGAACAGACGGCATTGTATAATAAAAACCTCGAATGGAAGGTCGATAATGTGCTTCCGGAGATAATGCGCCGCGAAGGGATCGACATGTGGGTGGTGATTTGCTTTGAGAACGACACCGATCCGGTATACCATACTCTTAAGTCATGGCCCGGCGACAATGCCCGCAGGTTGTCGATACTTGTCTTCCACGATTCGAAAGAGGGATTTAAAAAAATGTCGGCCACATGGCATGGTCCGTATGCCTCAGGCACCTTCTACGAGGCTATTCCCATCGACCGGTCGAAAGGAGCTGAAGATCAGTTCAGGGCGCTGGCTGATTATATTAAGAAAGCCGATCCTCAGAAGATAGCTATCGATTACGATAATAGGGTTATTGATGACTTTTCGCATGCCAACGGCCTTTCCCATTTCCACTACGAGAAGCTGTATAACTCGCTTGACAAGAAATACCGCGACAGGCTTGTATCGGCCAAGAACGTGGTCATAGGGTGGTTCGAGACACGCACACCGTGGGAGATAAGCTTTTACAAAACCATGTGTACCATTGCCCATGATCTGATAAAGGAATTCTATTCCACAAAAGTGATCATTCCCGATGTCACAACCAGCGACCAGGTAAGATGGTGGTTTGTCGAAAAAGTGAGGTCGATGGGCCTGGAGACATGGTTTTTCCCGTCACTGGATATCATACGCTCGCCGCAAAACGAAAAGGAATTCGGACGTGACAATGTTATCCGCCGCGGCGACCTTCTACATTGCGATGTGGGAATAAGCTATATGGGTCTGACTACTGACATGCAACACCTTGCATACATCTGCCGGCTAGATGAGGACGATGCTCCGTCGGGGCTGAAAAAACTATATTCCCAGGGTTTGCGGTTCCAGCAGATCACCCTTGAGGAGATGATCGAAGGCAGGAATGGCAACCAGATCCTCAAAGCCACACTTGACAGGGGCAGGAGCGAAGGACTAAACCCGGCAATGTACAGCCATCCGATCAACTACTTCGGTCACGGATCAGGTATGACCATCGGTCACCCCGAGAAGCAGGAGTTCCTGGCCGGCACCGGAGAACATCCGCTCTATAACAATACCTCCTATTCGATGGAATTCAACGTTAAAGGCATAATCCCCGAATGGGACAACAAAGAGATAAGTATGGGCTTTGAGGACGATATGATCTTTTCCGGCGGAAAAGCATACCTTATTGACGGGTATCCGCAGGCGTTGT
>JBJKPH010000275.1:0-3104 GCA_046706585.1 Bacteroidales bacterium
GTTTTAGCATCAGAGAATTTAATATTCAGACAGAGTGCCGATGATATGGAAGCTGTAAATGCCTGTCTGCATCCTTTCATACGCAATACGGTAGGAATTATGGAGTTCGGTCCTGTATTGCTGAACAAACGGTATAACCGCACCAATGATGGAGGTACATCCCGTCGCACTACTGATATTTTTCAGCTTGCTACAGCAGTTCTGTTCCAGAGTCCGGTGCAAATGTTTGCTCTGGCACCAAACAATTTAACCGAAGTCCCTCATTTTGAGATTGATTTTATGAAAACGATACCAACTACGTGGGACGAAACAGTTTTCATTGATGGTTACCCAGGCAAATATTGTGTATTGGCCCGCAGGCATAATAATAAATGGTATATAGCTGGCATTAATGCAAATGATGAGAAACTTGAACTGAATGTTGAGCTTCCAATGCTTGCCGGTAAGACTATTTCCTGTTATAGTGATGATAACTCTTTGGCCCCCTCCGATAAGGAAATAAAAATCAGTAACTCCGGTAAATTCAGGATGTCTGTACAACCAAACGGAGGAGTTGTATTAACTGACAACTAAGATTATTTCCGGAAAAACCGCAACGAATAAACTCACAGCGGGAACTATTGTTTGAAAAGTTAAGAATTGCTAAGTGATTATCCTGTTATCCGTTTATGTATTTTGCTGGCCGGCAAAGGTGTCTGCAGACCATTTACAGAAAATGTTTTACCTTTAGACAATAAACATGAAGGCAGGATGAAAACAGACCTGTAATGCGCCATCCCGGGGACTCCGGGCCGGCTGCCTGTCATACTCCTGACCATTACAGCCATAGCAGTTCATGGACATTAAATACTTATGGAGATCTTGCATATGACAACTCTAAGAAAATCTTTCCCGTTTCTGATAGTTCTGGCAACAGCATTTTTAGTGATGGATTGTAGCTCTGAACCTCAAAGACCCAATATCCTGTTCGCAATTCTGGATGATGCGACATATTCTCATTTCGGGGCTTATGGATGCGATTGGGTAAGTACCCCAAATGTCGATCGCATTGCAGATGAGGGGATATTATTTTTAAGGGCTTACACTCCAAATGCGAAGTGTGCACCTTCGAGAAGTTCAATATTGACCGGCCGGAATTCCTGGCAGCTGGAAGCAGCAGCCAATCATTGGTGTTACTTTCCGGAGAAATTCAAGACCGTAGGTGAGGTGCTTACTGAAAATGGATATCATGTAGGCTATACAGGGAAAGGCTGGGCCCCGGGAGTTGCCGGACAGATCAATGGTGTTAACAGGGAGCTGATCGGACCACGGTATAATGAGAGGAGATTAACCGCTCCTACCTCCGGAATTACAGCAGTTGATTATGCAGCGAACTTTGTCGACTTTCTGGATTCAAATAAACAGAACGAACCGTTCATGTTCTGGTTTGGGTCGCGTGAACCTCATCGTGGCTATGAATTCAGGTCAGGTATTGAAAAGGGAAATAAGAAACTTTCGCAGATCAAAGAGGTTTATTCATTCTGGCCGGATAACGACACGGTCAAAACTGACCTTCTCGATTACGCGTATGAGATAGAGTATTTTGATCATCAACTGGGACTTATGCTCGATGAATTGGAAAAGAGAGATCTGCTCCATAATACAATTGTAATCGTTACCTCGGATAATGGCATGCCATTTCCCAGGATAAAGGGTCAGGAGTATGAGTTGTCGAACCACATGCCTCTGGCTGTGATGTGGCCGGATGGAATCAGGACCCCCGGGCGGAAAATTGAAGATCTTGTCAGTTTCATTGATTTTACCCCGACGTTTCTGGAGTTGGCCGGAATTGATCAGGGGAATAGCGGAATGCAGCCTATTCAGGGAAAAAGTCTTACACGAATATTATTTTCCGGTAAACAGGGCATTACCGACAAATCCAGGGATCACGTTTTGATAGGGAAGGAACGTCACGATGTGGGAAGACCCAATGATGCCGGATATCCTATACGGGGGATCATAAAAGGTGATTATCTGCTGATACAGAATTTTGAACCATCGCGATGGCCTGCAGGTAATCCTGTTACAGGATATTTAAATTGCGATGGCAGTCCTACAAAAACCATCTGTCTTGAATCCAGGACCGATAGTGAAACACATAATTTCTGGGCCTGGTCATTCGGGAAAAGGGCTGGAATTGAATTCTATAATATCAAAAATGACCCTGAATGTATGGTCAATTTATCGGAAGATGAACAATTACAATCTGTTCTCAGTCAAATGAAAGATCAATTATACTCCGAGCTCAAAGAACAATCTGATCCGCGAATGTTTGGGAACGGAGATATATTTGACCAGTATGAATATGCTGATAAAACGGGAGTTCATTTTTATGAACGGTTTATGAGAGGTGAAAAATTGAATTCAGGCTGGGTCAATCCGTCAGATTTTGAAAAAAACGATCTGCCGGAAGAGGAAATGCGCTGAATTAGTGTATGTTAAAAAACACTTACTACGTTGTATATAGCTATTAATAAGGACGGATACCTCCCATTGCCAACTTGATAAGTAATTGCTCCGGGATGCCTTACTTATAATATTCTCAACGCTAACACCAGAAGGAACAAAGCGAAGATACCTTAAAGTATTAATAACCAGATCTCTCATACCTTAAATTCAGATTGATTCCACATCCGACTAAAAAAATAGTCATTTTTTTCTTGACTGACTAAAGAATTAGTCATATATTTATCCCGGACTTTAAATTATTGATATGCAACTGACAAAAGCAGAAGAACAAATTATGCAGATTTTATGGGAAATGGAAGAGGGAATGGTTCGAAACATTCGTGACAAATTCGATGACCCAAAACCTGCACGTAATACCGTTTCGACAATTATTAGGGTTCTTGAAAGTAAAGGAGTGGTAAGTTACCGCCCCAAGGGCAATACGCATATATATTTCCCCTTGCTTTCAAAGAAGGAGTATATGAAAAAGCAACTTTTCAGCCTAATGAAAAATTACTTTGATAACTCATTTTCTCAAATGGCCAGCTTTTTTGCACGTGAAAAAGAACTATCCATTGATGAACTTGAACAATTGTTAAATGATACCAGGGAAGAGC
>JBJKPH010000276.1:0-7469 GCA_046706585.1 Bacteroidales bacterium
CTGTACGGCAGTAGTGACCGATGCAAAGGCTGTCATGATTATAACTATTGACTCCTTATTCAGCGACCTGATCCTTCGGTGCATCTCAAGCCCGTCCATGCCGGGCATTTTGATATCGGCGAGAATGATGTCAAAATTTTTTGACTCCAGGATCGATAATGCCTGCTTGGCATTTTCAGCGCAGTCGACGTTGTAACCGTCTTCTATGAACCAGTTATACAGAGAATCCCTTACTGATTCTTCGTCATCTACAATTAGAATAGATACTTCTCCTGCCATATTATTCTTTTTTATTCTTAGCTACCGGTAAGATAATAGAAATAGTGGTTCCTTTTCCAGGTTCTGATTCAACTTCTATCCTTCCGTTGTGGTTTTGTACGATCCCGTGTACTATTGCCAGTCCTAGTCCGATACCGCTGGTCTTCTCCTTTGTTGAGAAAAATGGCTCAAAGTTGTTTGGTATATCCTCAGTTGGTATCCCAACACCATTGTCAACAATATCCATTCTGACGAGATCTTCTTCCGGGTTAGAGGTCCTGAGTATAATCTCTCCGTTTTCGGCTACTGCCTCCGAGGAGTTGAGTAACAGTGCGATACATGCCTGTTTAATCTGGTTGCCACTGCACTGTATCAGATCACTTTCGGCCGACAGGTCGGTCAGGAAAGTAATATTTGCAATTTTCATCTGGTGTTCCAAAAGGGTGTAGGCATCTGACAGGAGCTTGTTCATGTGACATATTTTGAAATCGTGCTGATCGCTTCTTGAAAAATCAAGCAATCCTTTTACTATATCTCCGCATCTTTTCGTTTCATCTTCAATTACACCAAGATATTTCAGCATTGATGCTTTCTCCTTTTCTTCAACATCAAGCTTTTTAAGATGTTTATGAACAAGCTTGGTATATGTCAGAACACCCGAAAGTGGATTATTTATTTCATGAGCCACCGTTGAGGATAATTTCCCGAGGGATGCAAAACGTTCGAAATGGATCAGCTCATTCTGCATCTCAGAAAGTTCTTCCGACTTTTTTTGTACTTTGTATTCAAGCTGTTGCGACCAGTTCTGAAGTTCCTCATTGGCAGCCTGGAGGTTATCAAGCATTTTATTAAAAGCTGTGGAAACCATTCTGATGTCATTCATCTGGTCAGGTCTTACTTCAAGCCTGGTACTTTTATCCCCGCTCGACACCGCCTCACTGGCTTTGATGATAGCGTTCAACGGGTTCTTTATTCTTCTCCTGGTGAAAACCATCAGAAGTGTCACAAGAATTAAAGTTGTCAGTACAGCCAGAATAAACGATTTGTTCAGGTTGGCATCAAGTTCCTCCAGAGGGATCCTGATGACAAGTGATCCCAGGACTTTGTCATTTTGGCTGTGGGCATGGCAGGAACTTGTATAGCATGAAGGTTCGTTCATGATAAGTGACCTGATAAGTAACAGCCTGTAATTATAATTCTTATCGCTCATTTCGCACTCGCTGTCCATGTTGATTATCCTGAACGGCTTTTTAGCATCAGGGAACATTGCCGCTATATTCAAATGACAGTCTCTGCAGTTTGGATTATGGTATTCGGAAGTACTGTCGGGATATGATGAATAGGCTAAATTGTCATCGGCATCATACATATTGACATCTTCGATACCTGGCATTCTGTTAATGATATCAAGAGTGTTCCGGAGTGCCATTTTATTATTCTCAAGCATATGCTGGTACAAGGCTCCTTCAACGAACATACAAACGTTATTACCGCTTTGCTGTATAGTATTCTCCATATATTCCTTATTGATAGTACGGAATATTGTTCCGAATGAAAGAAAGAGGAAACCTGCCAGAATGGCTATTATCTTTACTACCTGTCCGTAGATGGACGAAAAAGACCTGAAGAACCTTTTTATCCTTTCTGTTACCACCTGATATCCGTTTTTGCCGTCTTTAAATATATTCATCATTGATTAATACTCACTGGTAGTAAATTAATTATACCATTATCAAAATTAACCAGGATGATATTTAACGACAATGATTAATGTCAATATATTAACTTTTATTGGACCCCTGATGATCGCTAATGAGAGGAAATGTCATAGCAATGACGGTGCCCTTTCCAGGTTCGGAACTGACATCAACCTTACCATTGTGACTCTGAATTATCCCGTGGACAATTGCCAGTCCGAGTCCAATACCACTAACTTTCTCCTTTGCTGAAAAGAATGGTTCAAAAATATGTGGTATATCCTCATGGGCAATACCTACACCGTTATCAGAAATTTCAACCTTTATTGATTCATCATCAGGATTCATGGTCTTCATCATTATCTCACCATTTTCGGAAACAGCCTCAGAGGCATTTAACAGAATAGCAATGCAGGCCTGCTTTATCTGGTTCTCGCTGCAATTAATCAGATCCTTTCTTGCTGAGAAATCGGTATAGAAATTAATACTTGCCATCTTCATCTGATGGTCCATCAGTAACTTGGCTTCTCTCATGAGCCTGTTAAGGTGCCTGGGCTTGAAATCGACCTGGTCTTTCCTTGAAAAATCAAGCAGACCTTTAACGATATCTCCGCAGCGTTTGGTTTCAGCTTCAATAACATTCAGGTATTTCAGCATTGATTCCTTCTGTTTTTCCGGCAGGTCTGTGTTTTGCAACTGTTTGTTTACCAGCTTAGTATAGGTTAGAACGCCGGATAGGGGATTATTTATCTCATGGGCCACCGATGAAGATAATTTCCCCAGCGAGGCTATTCTCTCAACATGTATAAGTTCATTTTGCATATCCGACAGTTCTTCGGACTTCTTCTGCACTTTATACTCAAGCTGCTGCGACCAGTTTTGCAGTTCCTCGGTTGCCGACTGCAGACTGTCAAGCATCTCATTGAATGCACCGGAGACCATGTTCATATCTTTATGCTGTGTTGAGGCCAGGTGCAGCCTGGAACTTTTATCTCCCCTGGTAACTGCTTCGCTGGCTTCGATAATTGCAGTCAGTGGTTCTTTGATCCTCCTCCTGGTGAATAGCATCAGGAAAGTAAGAAGTAGAAGTGTTGTAAATGCTGCAAGCAGGAAAAAATCCTTGGATGTTTTCCTGATAGCAGAATCAAGGTCCTCCAGCGGTATACGTATAACAAATGAACCCAGCACTTTATCTGTTTCCTGATGGGCATGGCAGGCACTCGTGTAGCATGATTTTTCATTCATGATGGGAGACCTTATCAGGAGCAGCCTGTAGCTGTAATTTTTTTGTGACATTTCACATTCGCTGCGCAGGTTAATTATTCTGAAAGATTTCTCCGTTTTTGGGAACATTGAACTGATGTTCCCGTGACATTCTTTGCAGTTTGGGTTGTCGTGTTCCGTTGAATTGGTGGAAAAAGCCGAATAGACTAGATTATCCTGGTTGTCATACATGTTTACATCTTCTATTCCCGGTAGTGTGTTTATAACATCAAGCGTATTCTGTAATGCACCCCGGTCATTTGTGAGCATAGAGTGGTAAAGGGCCCCTTCCACTATTGAGCCGATATTATTCCCGCTTTGCCTGATAACTGCATTAAGGTATCCTTCATTTACACCCCTGAAGATTATACCAAACGAGACAAAAAGGAATATTGTAAGAAGTACAATAGTGAAAACGACTTCACCGTAGATTGAAGAGCGGAACCTGAAGCTCCTTTTCCTGACCTTGTTCACCCGGATAGATTTAGTTTTACTGTATCAATACCCAATTTAAGAGACTGGCATTTAATATACGAAAAAACCGGTGATTTTCATCACCGGTCTGCATTGATTGTTAAGTACTCCTGAGATCCCGAAATTCCTGCTGGAATTTATTCCAGACCTCATCAGGTAATTCAGAGAGGATGTTATCCCTCATCTCACCTCCATCCTGCAGGAGGACCATGGCTGGTTCCGAAGAATATTTCCGGCCGGGTTCCCCTGTAAGAAAGTCCTTGAATCTGACAAATTCGTTTGTTGCCCATTCAGATGCATCATCTGCCAAAAGGCATGCATTGGTCTCGTCAACCCAGTCTGACGGCTTGATCTTGTATATCCAGCCTTTGTTGTAGGGATCATCATTGATTTCCTCCGGCTTGTTCTCAAGGTTCCTGTTGGTATCGACAATGGTTCCTGAAATGGGTGAGTAGACTTTCAGTTTCTTGCCTGACTGATCTAGTTCGGTCATCAGATCACCTTTCTGTATCGGTTCTCCCGGGTATTTCAGTCCGCTTACTTTCACCCTTCCAATGGCGTGTTGAAGAAAGTCATCTACACCAACCATTGCATGCCCGGAGGTGTCGAGATGTGACCATGTGTGTTGCCTGGTAAAGAATATTCCCTGTGGGATCCTCAGTATCCCTGCTGACAGTGTGCTGACAGCTTCTTTTATCTGGCCTATAACCCTAGCCGGGTTTTTAACGAAATTCCAGAAAAAAATCAGGATCAGCAGGTAACCAATAACAAACAGATATTCAACTCCCTTGGTGTCGAAAATATCTACTTTGGTAAATTCTTCCATTTCTGTTCCTCCAAAAATTAGTTATATATGATTTTTTCCTTTTTACTACCTGATGCCCAGACGGGAGGTTCTGAATAGACCGGCATTCTCCTTACTATCCACCTGAACACAAATATCTGTACAAAGATTACCCCGGCACTCACGATTATCTCCATTAATGTCGGGAAATGTATGGAATGCTCGTACCACTGATAAGAGAAGGTCGAGATATTCATCCTGTTAAGAATAATTCCTATCATTGTCATAACAGCGGCCACTCTTATAAGGGTAATAGCCTGCCTTTTATAGGCAGCCAGGAATAAAACGGCAGGGATGAAGACAAATCCTACAACTTCAACCAACCACCATAATCCCCATCCCGAATTAATGTAATTATAATCCTTGCCATGGAGGAAGACAAGTATGACCATTGAAAGATATACGAACATAGAAACCGCACATATCCTTGAAAGACTCACCATTATGTTGCCGTGGGCATTTTTGTTGGTCGGAGACATTATTCTCCTGAATGCTTTCTGTCCGATACTTTCGACCACTATCACCATAGACAGTCCTGCAAAGATGCTTGAAATGAAATATAGTATAGGTATGAATTCAGAATACCATAAAGGATGGATTTTTGGTTTGGCCATCAGGAACAGGGCACCTACGCCTGACTGGTGAAGGGTGGAAAGTGCAATACCAAAGATCACTACTCCCAGTGTCAGGGACACCGCCCATTTCCTTTGCTTCCTGAATGATCCCCATTCAGTGATTGTAGGTGAAAATTCGAGGAATAACGACCCCATATACAGGATAAAGTGCCAGGCAACCAGGAATAGCACCGAACTAATTCCGAATGAATTTCCGATTATCGGGTTGACTACTTTCCATGGCCTCCCCAGGTCGAGCAACAGTGCGCCTGCATAGAACATATATGCCAGAAGAGCGTAAAGCACCGTAGCCCTAACAATAGGTTTGTATTTTTCCAGTCCGAGGATGTATACCATAAATGTGGTAACATATGCTCCGCCTGCAAATGCAACTCCGGTGATAACATTAAAATTGATCCATAATCCCCATGGCCTGTCCTGCTGGGCATCTACCACTGAACCCAGTCCGTGGGTAAAACGCATTATCAGTATAATTGCAGTTGCAATAACTACAAGTCCGGAAAAGATATTATACACTGTGAAACTTTTCCCTTTGGGTTTCAGCTCTTCTTTGATAAAGGTTATGAAACCGGTTTGACTTTCTCTGTTCATGATTCGTTCTCTTTTTTCAGATTTTTATTTCTTTCGGTAAAAGCTGTGTTCAGGCCGAGCAGGAATGCAGGCCAAAGGACCAGAACCGCCGGCACCGAGTAGAGGAATGTCTTGTTGTATTCAGGATATGCAGTTGTTCCCAGATCAGTTCTGAATCCCACTTCTTCAAATGGAACTGCCGACAGATAGAGCAGACCTGTTCCTCCTACCTCGTTCTCACCATATATATGATGGTAATAATTGTCCGGATTTTCATATATACGGGTTTTGGCTATTTCCAGCAGATCCCTTCTCTTACCGAATATAATTGCTTCGGCAGGGCAGTTGGCTACGCATACAGGTATCTCTCCCTCCTGCAGCAGTTCGAAACACATCCTGCATTTCTGGATCTTCGGATTCGGACTGTTGTATTCGAATTTTGGAACGTCGAAAGGGCAGGATATTATGCATGAACGGCAGCCCATGCATTTTTCTTCACGCCAGATGACAGGACCTTCGGCCGTTTTATACATTGCCTTGGTAAGGCATGCGGAGGCACAGGCAGGACTATTGCAGTGGTTGCACGACCGGCGCATGAACTGCTCTCCCTTTGAGGTGTTAAAACTGTTAATAACAACCCTGCTTGTTTCTGAGGTCTCCCTTTTAACTCCTGCTTCCGGAAAATCTTCGGGAGGAGGGAAGCCATATTTCTCGGCACATGCGAATTCACAACTCTGGCATCCTACGCACATTGTGGAGTCGTAGAGGATACCAGAGAATTCAACATCCTCATTTTTTTTCTTTGCCGGGGCTCCGAAGCTCTTTCCAACCGTTAGGGTTCCTCCGACAACGCCGAGAGTCTTAAGGAAATTTCGTCTGTTAATACCCATTTTTTTAAATTTTATTGAAATAGCTGATTAATTATAATTTGATTCATAAATATTTTATACCTGGTCGATGAAGTTGCGCTGGAATTCTTCCCATACTTCGGGCCCCATCTCTGCCAGTATACCATCATTTAATTCTCCTCCGTCCTGTAATATATATGCATACTTTGCCGACTCCGGAGAGAAATGTGTTGATATGAATTCCTTCAGACGTGTAAATTCACTCCTGAGCCAATCCCTGTATTTATTTCCTGGAAACAGGAACTGCATTTCTTTAAGCCAGTTTGAAGGTTCGATCCTGTATACCCATCCGTCTGTATATGGTGATGTATTAAGTGTCCCGGTCTCTTTTTCGAGTGTGCCGTTCTGTTCTCTGATAATGCCTGATACAGGAGCACAGATATCAAGTTGTTTGCCGTTCTGAATTATTGAAAGAACAGTTTTCCCTTTTCTTACTCTCTCTCCGGGGACTTTCATCTTGATCCTGGTTATCGGACCTGTAACATGCTGAAGGAAATCATCGATCCCGATCCTTACCATTCCATCTTTTTCCATGAATGCCCATGTGTGGGTTTTATCGTAGAAAAGACCTTGTGGACCTTCAACATAATTTTCATTAAGTCGTAGTTTTGGTGTAATTACCCCTGCATGTTGTACTGCCTTTTTCTCTTTTGCATTCTGCATCAATGATGAGATAATAAAGAACAATGCAATAGCAAGAGTGAGGAATATGGGGAAATAGAAATAGAAGAAAAGAGGCTCTTTGGCAAATGCATAATTTACCTTTGATGTAGCTTCTTCAGTATTAAACCTGTCCAGAAGGTTTAACTTGGCAAGCCTT
>JBJKPH010000277.1:0-17990 GCA_046706585.1 Bacteroidales bacterium
CTCGTTGACCGACCTGTTTGTCAGACCCGATTCGATCTCCACCAGTTCCTTCTTCTCACGCATCAGTTTCAGGAAATCGGATGCGGAGACAGGTTCAAGTCCCTTATGTTTCCTTTGCTCATTCACGGCTGTTCTCATGAAGTTAACCATGCTCACCCCCGGTATTTCAATAGGGTACTGGAATCCAAGGAATATCCCCTCCCTGGCTCTCTCCTCGGCAGCCATTTCAAGCAGATCAGCTCCGTAATAGGTTGCTTTGCCTGAAGTAACCTCTGCAATCTCCCTTCCGGCCAGAACTGAGGCAAGAGTACTCTTACCCGAGCCGTTAGGGCCCATTATAGCATGTATTTCACCCTCTTTCACTTCAAGATTGATACCCTTGAGTATCTCTTTTCCGTCGATTGAAGCTTTTAGATTTTTTATTGAAAGCATTATTCTTGTTGATTCGTTGATTCGTTGATCCGTTGATCCGTTTATTTGTTTATTTGTTTATTTGTTTTTCTTATCCTACGCTCCCTTCAAGGCTTATCTGCAGCAGTTTTTGTGCTTCAACTGCAAATTCCATCGGGAGTTTATTCAGAACTTCCCTGGCATATCCGTTTACAATAAGTCCTATAGCATCCTCTGTGCTGATACCTCTTTGGTTACAGTAAAATATCTGATCTTCTCCTATCCTGGAAGTGGTGGCTTCGTGCTCCACTATTGCCGTCTGATTATCGACTTCAATGTAGGGAAAAGTATGTGCCCCGCACCTGTCTCCAAGCAGCAGCGAATCACACTGTGAGAAATTGCGTGCGTTTGAAGCATTTTTCAGAACCCTTACAAGTCCACGGTAGCTATTCTGACTCACTCCTGCCGAGATCCCTTTGGAAACGATAGTGCTGCGGCTGTTTTTACCCATATGTATCATTTTGGTACCCGTGTCGGCCTGTTGGTGATTATTTGTAACTGCTACCGAATAGAATTCACCAACCGAATTATCTCCTTTCAGTATACACGACGGATATTTCCATGTGATCGCTGATCCTGTTTCCACCTGTGTCCATGATATCTTTGAATTCTCACCCCTGCATATACCCCTTTTCGTAACAAAATTATAGATACCCCCTTTGCCGTTCCTGTCGCCGGGGTACCAGTTCTGAACCGTTGAATATTTTACTTCAGCTCCCTTTTCGGAGATGATCTCAACTATAGCCGCATGCAACTGGTTCTCATCACGCATCGGGGCTGTACATCCTTCGAGATAACTTACGTAACAATCGTCATCGGCAACGATAAGCGTCCGCTCAAACTGTCCCGTGTTGGCAGCATTTATCCTGAAATATGTCGACAGTTCCATCGGGCATTTTACTCCTTTGGGTATATAGCAGAACGAACCGTCGCTGAAAACTGCTGAATTAAGGGACGCAAAATAATTATCAGTATAGGGTACAACCGTTCCCAGGTATCTCTTTACAAGATCGGGGTGCTCGCGTACAGCTTCACTGAATGAGCAGAATATAATTCCATGCTCAGCAAGTGTCTCCCTGAATGTGGTCTTAACCGATACACTGTCCATAACTGCGTCAACAGCAACACCTGTAAGCCTTTTCTGTTCCTCCAGCGGGATCCCGAGCTTATTGAAAGTATCCAGAAGTTCGGGGTCGACCTCATCGAGGCTGGTCTTGCTTACCTTCTGCTTAGGAGCTGCATAGTAAACTATGTCCTGGTAATTAATCTCAGGCACCACCAGGTTTGCCCAATGTGGCATCGTTTTTTTCTTCCATGCAGCAAAGGCCTTGAGCCTGAATTCAAGTAACCAGTCAGGTTCGCCTTTCTTGGATGAGATAAGCCTGATAATATCGTCATTGATCCCCTTCGGAATACTTTCCGTTTCGATATCGGTTACGAAACCATATTTGTACTCGCCCGACGTTACCTCATTTATGATCTTATCCTGTTCCTTTTCCATATCATTCTCCCTTCTCTTCTCTTGTAATAACATGTGGGAGCATCCTTTGTTGATTAATTAGATTTAATCTAAATAAACCGTACAAAATTAATAAATTTACATAAATCAGGCCAATTAATGAGCTTCTAAATACCTGCAATAATGAAATAATACAAAAGATATTTTAAGAACACACGGCAAAGTCATACTCCTTTTGTCTTTTTCCTCTTGGATCCTGCACCCCCATCTTGCGGGATCTTAGCTTTGCTACGACTTTCGCCTCAAATATTGGTACTAATTTTGTTACTTTGTGTAACTTATAACCACAAACCTGTATTCATCATGAAATTATTCAGCACCATTGCTTTTTTCATTTTTGCAGGAATGGCTGTTAACGGCCAGCAGACAAAAGATATTCAACCTGAAATAAAGGGAGTTATATTATTCCAAAACAGGGCACAGGTCTCTCGCGAGTCGGTTGTACAGGTCTCTACCGGACAATCTGTTCTGAGGATTTCAGGGTTGTCCCCCTTTATCGATCCTTCGAGCATCCAGGTTAAGGGTGAAGGCGATTTTACAATTGTTTCGGTGAACAGCCAGACCAATTATCTTCAGAATCCCGATGAGGATCCAAAGGTTGATGAATTAAGGAAAAAGATCGAATCTCTTACGGCGAACATTGAGGATGAACGTACTGCCATGGGGGTTTTGCAGGAAAAAGAAGCATTCCTGACAGCCAACAGGGTTATTACCGGAAACGGCCAGAACATTACTGCCGAGCAATATAAAAGCATGACCGATCTTTACGTGGCAGGCATTGAATCGGCACGGACAGGCATTCTTAAGAGGAACAGGAATATTAAATTGCTTGAAGCAGAAAAACAGAAACTCGAAAATCAGCTTAACGGGCTGGTCAACAAATCAAAGCTCCCCAGTTTTGAAGTGCTGGTAACTGTTTCGGCTTCAAGGCAGGTAAATGCCAGGCTCTCTTTAAGTTATCTTGTGGCAAATGCAGGATGGAGTCCGTCGTATGATATTCGTGTCGACCAGACAGGCGATCCGGCCGGCATATACTACAAGGCAAATGCGTGGCAGAATACCGGTATAGACTGGAAAAATGTAAAGATGAGTTTTTCGAATGCTTCCCCCACAGTTTCCGGAAATGTACCTGTGCTTTTTCCCTGGTATATCAATTTCTACCAGTCTCCGTCAAACGGCATAAGAATCAGGGGATCAGCATCACAGCCTGTTGTTGCGAAAAGTGCAAGGGCTGCCGAAGAGGTGGCCGATCTGTCAGAATATGAATCCGTACCTTCAAATGCACTTGAAGTGCAGGTTTCAATGAATGCAACAAGTTTCTCGTTCGATCTGGAAATGCCACAGACCATAATCTCAGACGGGAAAATGAATCTTGTAGAACTGCAGCGCCTGACAGCCGGTGCATCGTACAGGTACAGATGTGTTCCCAAGCTACGACAGGAGGCGTTCCTCACTGCCGATATTCCAGACTGGGAATCGCTTAATCTGCTTGACGGCGATGCCAATATCTATTTCGGAAATACATTTACCGGAAAGACATTCATTTCAACATCCCAGTTGTCAGATACATTGAATGTCTCGCTAGGTGTTGATAACGGGGTAACGGTAAAACGGGAAAAGAGAAAAGAATTCACAACCACAAGGCTTATCGGGGCAAACAGGATAGAGACAAGATCATTTATAATTTCTGTCAGGAACACCAGGACACAGAAAATTAAAATATCGGTCTACGACCAGATACCTGTGTCTCAGAACAATAATATTGAGGTTGAGGCAACGGAACTTTCAGGAGGAGTGATAAATGAAACGACCGGTGAAGTTAAATGGGATACTGAAATAGATCCCCAACAATCAAAGGATTTCATACTGACCTATACAGTAAAGTATCCCAAAAACATGAAAGTCATACTTGAATAAATAACCTGCTAATATGAAGCTTCTTGGAAACATTATCTGGCTCCTTTTCGGCGGAATAATTATCGCCATTGAATACATGATCGCCAGCCTTATGCTAATTATAACTATTGCAGGCATTCCCTTTGGCATCCAGACCATGAAACTTGCCATGCTGGCATTATGGCCTTTCGGTGCCGAAACGAGGCAGGATATCAGGTCGGCGGGATGCCTCTATATCATCATGAATATTCTTTGGCTTTTGTTCGGCGGCATAGTGATAGCCGTCACACATGCCCTTTTCGGTCTGTTGCTGTGCATTACCATTGTTGGTATACCTTTCGGCATGCAGCACTTTAAGCTCGCAGGGATAGCACTGAGCCCGTTTGGCCGGGATATTATATGGTAAGTGCCAGCCACGGGTTGCACCCGTGGCTACCTTATTTAAATCCATCCGGGATTATTCCAATTTGCCCCTAATAGAACCTGGCACCGTAATTATACAAACTGGATCTTAAAAAGAATCAAAGAACATTTATTTCTTTTCAAGAAGTCTTTCGACCGTTTCTTTTACTTAAAGTGCTATATTCAAATACTCATTAGTTTCATCAACACCAGGTACATAAAAGTCGTCAGGGTACCTCACAGAGACTCCAAATTCTGTAAGACTTTTAAAATCAAACTGGAAATTATTATGATCAATCTTTTGACACTCAATCAACAGAAAATCTACATCATGAGTACGTGGAAAATATACGTCATGAAAAATTAAAAAGGACTTAAGGTATTTTTCAACAGCTTGCTGTGCATGGAAGCATATAGTACTCTAATCCTGCTAATGCAAGATTCTCCATTACAGAAATATCTTCTCTTGCCCTGTATATCCAGTTGCTTAGGTACTCGTCTTTAGGCAGGCTCATAACATTACAGCATCTTTAATAATGCTGCGAATAATGTGACCTGGTAAATTTTTCTTTTTCTCTATATCTTCCCTGTTCTGAATCAATATATCAGATCTGATTTCTTCTTTCAATAGGTCCTTGCGTATTTTTGTTCTATATGAAATTTTCTCCTGGGAGGATAGTTTTCTATCAGTTACAATTAGAATATCATAGTCACTGTCAACAGAAGCATCATTTCTCGACCTTGAGCCAAACAGCATAACTTCCCCATCAGGAAAATACCCAATAGCTATTGCTTTAATAAGCCTGACTATATTATGGTTATCCTTCATTTGCAACCTTTTAATCAAAAGTACAAAATATTTTAATCACTTCTCTTTAGAAAAATAAAATCCTTATTAAACTTGTCCTCTTCCGCCTCTATTCCAAAGATCCCTGTCTTCTATGACCAAATTGGAATATTGGAATATTGGAATAATTTTGTGCCGATATGGTGGGCAGTGGTAACAAAATTCACTCCATTACCCCAACACTCCAACACTTCATCACATTTTCTCTCAGTCTCTCGGTCTCTTAGTCACGCAGTCTCTTAGTCCATCTCTACGCTCAACGGCTCTGCGCTTTACGCTTTTCACTGCTTTCCCTCATCACTCCGAACTTCGCCATAGGCCTTATGCCGTAATTTTCTATCTTTGCTAAAACTCACCGCATGGCAAAGAAAAACAATGACCAGGAAGAAGGTTACGGTAAGCACATACTGATCGAAAAGATCAGGGGAAAGTTCGGCGATATTTTTCTTCCTCCTGAAGAGAGCGAAAAAATAATTATAAGCAGTTACACCCTGCTTGAGGGGATCCATTTCAGCTTGGTTTACTTTCCTCTGAAACATCTTGGATACAAGTCTGTTATCAGCTCTGCTGCAGGCATATATGATAAGGGGGGCAAACCCGAAGCCCTGTTTGTAAATATCGGGGTAAGCAGCAGGTTTACTGTTGAGGATATCGAGACTATCATTGAAGGGATTGGTCTGGCATGCACCCGGTACAACCTGTCAATTGCCGGACTGAACATCGACAGTTCACTTACCGGCTTAACTATCAGCATTACTTCAACAGGAAGCCGCGATGATGAGCCGGGAGTTCTTAAGGGCATCCCTTCGCCAACTGACCTGATATGCATATCGGGAGACCTGGGCGCCGCTTACATGGGACTTCAGCTTCTGGAGCGTGAACGCAGGGTTTTTGAGGAGACAGGCGGCTCTCAGCCTCAGTTAAAAGGGTATGAATACGTGATCGGGAGGCAACTTAAGCCCGAAATAAACATATCCCTGCTCGATGATATAAAAAACAGGGGCCTGACACCCACATCTGTAAGGGTAGTAAAGGAAGGGCTGGCCTCAGACCTGATCGGTTTGGCGAGGAGGTATAACCTGGGATACAGGCTATATCATGACAAGATACCATATGAACAGGAGACTGCCGATGCCGGAAAAGAATTTGGCATAGAACCGTTGATCTCGGCCCTTAACGGTGGCGAGGATTATGAGTTCGTTTTCACATTTCCCGTGAGTGATTTTGATGAACTTAAAAAAATAGATATGTTAGGTATAGCCGGCCACATGACTGCCCCGGAAGAGGGTTATTCACTTTCGCTACAGGACGGAAGCCTTGCAGAGATAAAAGCCCAGGGATGGGTGATGGGTGATGCCCGCCTGCGTGCAGACAGGGAGTAATGGGGTGACGGGTTAATGCCTGACTGCGTTCTGTCGCCAGAGGCTTTGGCCGCCGGAGACCGGCAGGCAGGGAGTGATAAGGTTAAGCAACTTATTTCACTCCGCTCCTGATAATTCCACGTTCAGAGCCTGAAATTAAATCGATTATATATTCCAGTTCAGGTGTTTTTTCGAAATTTTCCCTGAGGTGTTCAAGAGCCTGTGAAACGTTCATTTTATTCTGGTAAATGATCCTGTAGATCTCATGTATCTCCTTCACCTTTTCAGGAGTAAAGCCTCTTCTTTCAAGTCCGATCCTGTTTATCCCCATGTAGGTTACAGGTTCCTGGTTGACCAGTACATAAGGAGGTATGTCTTTTCTTACCATTGCGCCTCCGCTTATCATGGTATGTGCACCTATGCGGCAGAACTGGTGTGCTGCCGATCCTCCTCCCATTATTGCCCAGTCATCCATCCTGACTTCTCCGCCCAGGGCAACGTTGTTAACAAGTATACAGTGATCACCCACAATACAATCGTGTGCAACATGTGAATTGGCCATCAGAAGACAGTGTCTGCCAACAATAGTTTTACCTGCCGCCACCGTTCCGCGGTTTACGGTAGCATTTTCCCTTATAGTTGTATACTCTCCAATTTCAGCGGTTGTATTCTCTTCATTGAATTTAAGGTCCTGGGGTATTGCCGACACCACAGCTCCCGGGAAGACCCTGCATCCTTTTCCGAGCCGTGCCCCGTCCATTACCACTGCATTTGGTCCTATCCAGCAGTCGTCACCAATAACAACATCACCACCGATATAGGCAAAAGGGTCGACTGTTACATTATTGCCCAACTTTGCATCGGAATGGATAAAAGCCAGATCAGAGATCATACTATTTGTTTTTGATAATTTGTGCCACCAGTTCACCTTCGGCCACCAGTTTTTCTCCCACATATGTATGTCCGTACATCGACACTATTCCTCTTCTTACCGGTTCGCTCATCTCAAGCTTAATTATCAGAGTATCACCGGGAATAACTTTCTGTTTGAATTTAACCTTGTCTATCTTAAGGAAATATGTCGACCATCTTTCAGGTTCTTCAACATTCGCCAGAACGAGCATCCCTCCTACCTGTGCCATTGCCTCTACTATCAATACTCCCGGCATTACCGGTTCATCCGGGAAATGACCCTGGAAGAACTGTTCATTAAAAGTAACGTTCTTTATCCCCACCACTGTGTTCTCATCCTTATATATAACCTTGTCGACAAGGAGGAAAGGATACCTGTGTGGGAGCAGCTTTTTTATTTCCTCGGTAGTATGCACCGGTTCGGCAGCAGGGTCATAAACAGGAACATCTTTTCTTGACTTCGCTTTTTTTATCTCCTGCCTGACTATTTTGGCAAGCTTGGTATTCGAGTAGTGACCGGGCCTGGTTGCTACTATCTTACCTTTTATGTGCTGCCCGACGAGGGCCATATCGCCCAGGAGGTCAAGCAGCTTATGCCTTGCCGGCTCATTCGGGAATCTTAGATCGGTATTATTAAGTATACCTTCCTTATGTGAGGATATCTTTCGTCTGTTAAACAGTTGTGCTATGCGGTCGATCTCAGTCTGGTCAACTTCCTTCTCGAGAATTACCACTGCATTATCCAGGTCTCCACCCTTGATAAGCCCGCTTTTAAAGAGTGGCTCCAGTTCATGGAAGAAAACGAAGGTCCTGCTTCTGGATATTTCTTCCTCAAAATCATTCTTATTGTCAAGAACGGCATACTGGTTCCCCAGTATCTTCGAATTATAATCGATAAGAACATTGATACTCAGGTGATCATCGGGATAAATGATCAGGTCGACACCATGCTCCTCGTTTGAATATACTATTTTTTCCTTTACTTCGAAATACTCCCTAAGGGCATCCTGCTCCACAATACCGGCTTCTTTTATTGCCTCCACGAACCTCCAGGCACTTCCTCCCATTATTGGTGCTTCGGGTCCGTTTATTTCGGCAAGCACATTATCGAGGTTCATTCCGTAAAAGGCAGCAAGTACATGTTCGATAGTTGATACCGATGCACCATTCTCTACAAGGGTTGTACCTCTTGCAGTATCGGTCACATTATCGGCAATTGCCTCAATAACCGGCTTCCCGGGCATATCGATCCGGCAAAACTTGAAACCATGTCCCACAGGTGCCGGTTTAAAGGTTATTGTTACATCGAGCCCGGTGTGCAATCCCTTTCCTGTAAGGCTAATATCCTTTGCAAGAGTTCTCTGATTCTTGATACTCATTATATAAATTCGCTTTTAAACTAATTATGCCTGCAAAGAAATAAAAATTTTTTCGAACACACCACAAATTATCATTCTAACCCAATTCAGGTCAATCAATTTGGTCTCGAACGGTCAGACACTTTTATTGTCATGATCAGCGATTTTCTTTTCAATATTCTCGATTTTTGCCTTAAGCTCAGGCAGTTTCCTGAAGACGATATATGATTTCTGGAAACTTCTGAAGTCAAATGCCGGGGCTCCGTGAAGCATAGTTCCCGGTTCTTTTACCGGTCCGCTGATCCCTGCCTGGGCAGCAGCCTTGGTACCGTCTGCTATGGAAACATGTCCTGTTATTCCTACCTGACCCCCGAACATACAATTCCTGCCCACCTTAGTTGATCCGGCTATGCCGCTCTGCGCGGCCATTACAGTATTCTCACCAACTTCCACATTATGACCTATCTGGATCAGGTTGTCGAGCTTTACTCCTTTCCTGATAATAGTCGATCCCATTGTAGCCCTGTCGATCACAGCATTGGCCCCTATCTCAACCCTGTCTTCAATTATCACATTACCAACCTGGGGGATCTTCATATAATTATTATCAGACTGCGGAGCAAACCCAAACCCGTCACTGCCAATAACCGAACCGGCATGAATTATACAATCATTGCCGATAACACATTCGTGGTAGATCTTCGCTCCCTGGAAAATAACCGTACGATCGCCTATCGTGCTGCTGTCGCCTATATATGCCTGCGGATAAACCGAACATCCGTCACCCACCCTGGCGTTCGCCCCGATATATGCCATGGCTCCTATAAATACATCAGTGCCAATTGAGGCCGATTCTTCTATTACAGCTGTTGGATGTATCCCCTTTTTCTTCGGTTTGGATGATTCATACAGTGTAAGGAGCGAAGCAAAAGCTTCGTATGCATTATTAACCTTAATTAGGGTGGCACTGATCTTCCCTGCGGGATTGAAATCCCTGTTGACAAGAACTATTGATGCCAATGTTGTGTAAATATATTTTTCGTATGCCGGGTTCGAGAGGAAAGCTATTGTTCCGGGCTTTCCCTCTTCGATCTTTGATACCGTTGTTACTTCCACCCCCGGGTCTCCTTCTATTTCGCCTTTCAGGTATTCTGCAATTATCTGTGCTGTGAATTTCATCTTATTTATCTTTATTTCTGATCTCTTTGGGATAACATAAAAAGAACTTTGTTACTTCTTTTGACAGTGCCTTGTGGTTAAGCATATCCGACACTTCCGTAATTGGACTCAGCCTGCCCGATTTATCCATAATCCTTACTACAGGTGCTGAAGGAGCATATGTCATATTCGATACTGCGCCGGAAAAAACGAAATACCTAAGGTCTTCTGCCCCGATATTCATTGTCTGACCCGTTAATTTCTTCAGTTCATCAATTCTGCTCTCTTCAAACGGTTCATTACCCAGTTCTATTGCAAACAGCCTCCTTGAAAGCATCCTTGATGATAATTCTGCAAGGATCCTGTCTTTACAACCTGACCAGAGCCTGACAGACGATATCATTTCGTTATCGTCCAGTGCAAGGAACATCTCTGCCAGCCTGTGCGACTTATCATCCGGCTTATCGATACTGATATCAGAAAAGTCATTATCGAGGAAATATTTTATAACAGGTGTGGCAAGAAGTTCATCCCCGGCCCGGGTAAGTTCCCTTGCCCTTGCAATAATATTTATCAGAAGCCTTTCGGCCGACAAAACCGTTTTATGCATGTAAACCTGCCAGTACATCAGTCTGCGGGCAATAAGAAAATTCTCTATAGAGTATATACCCTTGGCATCGACAACAAGCCTGTCGTCATTTACATTCAGCATTTTAATTATCCTGTCCGATCCGACAGCCCCTTCGATCACTCCTGTAAAAAAACTGTCGCGAACAAGGTAATCGAGCCTGTCCATATCGATCTGGCTTGATATCAGATCATGGAAAAACTGTCTGTGATACTGCCCGCTGAACATCTCAATAGCAGCAGTTATTCTGTCACCGTACTCTTCGTTGAGCAGCTTCATCACCAGCAACGAGAGTTTTTCATGTGAAATATTCTCCACCAGTTTGAATTCCAGAGCATGTGAGAACGGGCCGTGACCGGTATCATGAAGAAGTATTGCAATCAGCGCGGCCTCATGCTCTTCGCGACTGATGCTTATACCTTTCTGCATAAGTGTTTCAAGGGCAAGGTTCATCAGATGAAGAGCCCCCAGACTATGAATAAACCTGCTGTGTGATGCTCCAGGATAAACATATTCGGTAAGTCCGAGTTGTCTTATGTTCCTTAGGCGCTGAAAAAAAGGATTCTCAATAAGGTCGTAAATAAATTCACCCGGGACTGAAATTATACCATGAACCGGGTCATTGATTATTTTGCGTTTATTAAGAGCGTGAGTCAATTAAGATTATTTTTGTTACACAAAATTAAGATTTCTTTTCTAATATGGAATCGGTATAAAATACCTTACCATCAGTTAATAAATATTAAAAATCGAATTAATAATAATTTTATTGAGCCGTTTTGAAATATTTTACGTCTTTTTAAGGTCTAATGAAATATAAACCAACCCAGAATTCAACGACCAACAACTATGAAAATAGAGATCAGGGATCTTAACATTATTTATAAGAATGGGAATCATGCTGTAAAAGACATGTCAATACATATCGGGGATGGAATGTTCGGGCTTCTGGGTCCGAACGGAGCAGGCAAATCAAGCCTCATGAAAGTGCTTGTTGCCCTGATGAAACCAAGCTCCGGGCAAGTATTGATAAACGGCGAGGACATACAGAAAGTGAGGAAGAAACTCAGGAGCTACCTCGGGTACCTGCCCCAGGATTTCAGGTTCTTTACAAGGCTAAAGACATGGGAATTCCTGGATTATGCCGGTTCACTGTCAGGTATCAGGAACCGGCGTAAAAGACTGGAGATCGTTGATGAACTGCTAAACAGGGTGGGACTGCTTGAAGCCCGCGACAGGAAAGCTAACAAGCTTTCGGGCGGTATGAAACGAAGGCTGGGGATCGCACAGGCACTTATTGGTGATCCCAAAATCATTATCGTAGATGAACCCACAACCGGTCTCGATCCTGATGAAAGGATCAGGTTCAGGAATATTCTTTCAGACCTGAGCCAGAGGGAGGTGATAATAATACTGTCAACCCATATTGTCGGTGATATCTCATCGACATGCCAGAATATGGCTCTGCTGAACAAGGGTGAAATGGTATTTTCAGGCTCACCCGACAACCTTATCGAACAGGCCCGCGGACATGTTTTCAATCTGAGCCTGACCCCCATTGAATATGATAAAATGAAAGAAGAATACAATATTATCTCAACCATACCTACAGAAATCGGATGGGATGTACAGGTTGTTGCTGACAGTGTGCCGGGTTTTGAAAGCAGACCGATTGATCCGAACCTGGAACATGCATATGTTTATTACATGGAACACAAACTTAACGGTGTTGATCTAACCATAAAAACGGAGCTGCTATGATCTCGATCCATAACATCCGCACGGTAGCGAACTACGAGGCCAAAACGCTCAGAAGAAGCTGGCTGTTCAGATTATTCTCAATAGGAGCCATTGCAATAGTAGCGATCTTTAACATAGCTGCCTTCAGTCCGGTGGGTGATGAGGACTGGACGTTCCTCGCAATACCATCTTCACTACCCCTGGTAAACCTTTACCTGCTTAACATAGCCCAGGCAATGATAATAATCTTCCTGGCATCAGACTTTCTGAAACGCGACAAGAAACTGGATACCAACGAAGTGTTGTATACAAGGCCAATGTCGAACTTCGAATATGTTACAGGAAAATCACTGGGGATACTTAAACTATTTGTGGGACTGAACCTGCTCGTAATGGCCATATGCCTTGTTATCAACATTATAGCGAAGAATACATATGTCGATATCTGGTCATACTTTACATCCCTGCTGATAGTATCGTTACCCACACTTATTTTCAGTCTTGGCTTTGCATACCTGCTGATGACAATTATCAGGAACCAGTCTATCACATTCCTGCTGTTACTGGGATTTGTTGCATTAAACATGTTCTATCTCTACTTCAGGGTCGATTCAATTTTTGACTACATGCTCTTCGGTATGCCTGTAGTGAAATCGCAAATAGCCGGATATGCAGGTCTCGATATGATAATTGCACACCGCCTGCTGTATACTTTTACCGGATTTGCTTTTATTCTTGTCACCATACTGATGTTCAAAAGGCTTCCCCAGTCAAAGACACACCGGATGATATCATATATACTTCTAGCCTTATTCACTTCAGGTGCGCTTTTTTCAGGATATTTCTTCCTTTCAAAGTATTATAAAAGTGTTGACAGGAGAGTGGTAACCATCGAAACGAACCGCAAATATGAAGATGCCAGGTTCCTCAAGATCACGGATGCCGGTATCTCGTTAAAGTATACCGGTAAGGATATTGAAGCAACTGCCGAACTGCAATGCACAAATCCATACAATGAATCTTTAAGTACATATTACTTCTCTCTGAATCCCGGATTGATAGTCAGGTCGGTAAAGATCAACGGCTCCGACAAGGAATTTACAACAGATAATCATATTATTATTGTTGATGACACATCGCCATTGGGTCCTTCTGATACCAGAACAATAACTATAACATATGACGGAACAATAGATGAATCATATATTGATCCGTGGTATAAGGGCAATATTAAAGACGACCCCTACCGCATAGGTCCGGTACAGATTAAAAGAAAGCAATCGTTTGTTGGCGGGGATTACCTTCTGCTAACAGCAGAATCGGGGTGGTATCCCGTAGCATCACTCAACTATTACCCTGATAATCCGGCAAGAATTAAAGTCGATTTCACGAAGTACACGCTTTCGTTAGAACTTTCTGATGGCATGGTCCCGGTTTCACAGGGCAGGCTAACTAATACCGGTAATAATACCTGGACTTTTGAGAACGAAACTCCTCTTACGGGGCTTTCTCTGGTTGCAGGTTCCTACCAGTCAGAAACAATCACGGTAGATTCGATCGACTATTCACTATTCTATTTTAAGGGCCACGATTACTTCAGGAACGACCTTAATGAGATAGGTGATACCGTTGGAAACCTTATCTCAGGCGTTATGACCGAACTGGAAATAAACTTCAACACCTCTTACCCCTTTAAAGAGCTTTCGCTTGTTGAGGTACCGATTCAATACAGGTCGACACCGAGGAAAAACACACAGACCATGTCGGAGGTACAACCCTCAATGATACTGCTACCTGAAAAACTGGCCAATATCACTGAAGGAGGATTCTACAGGAATATTAAGAGACAGAAGAGGAGACAAAGGGGTAATCAGGTCGTAACCGACAAAGAGCTCCAGGTAAGAGCCTTCAACCAGTTTGTCAGGAATACTTTCATTTCGGGCAGTACCTTTAGTTTTGGAAATAATCAGAGTACCAACACACCATCAAGGTACCTTCTGGGGCCAAGCTTTTATTTCTTTAAGAACAATTTCTATTCAAATCAGTATCCTGTAATAAATGCTGTTTTCGAGTCACACCTGCAGAAAGTCAGTTCAATCGGAAATATGGCAAGGGGATTTCTTGGCGGTTTAAGTGAAAGCGACAGGGCAAATACTATTATGAAGGATATCAGCCTTAAGGATCTGCTGGGGCTTGACCCGTCAAACGACACACTCAGGCTTGTGCTTACCGTTAAGGGTGATTACCTGTTTAACATTATGAGGGCACGGGCAGGGATCAAAGAATTCAACGATTGGTTCATCGACTATGTCGAAAAAAATAAGTTCAGGAATATAGATATGGAGAAATTCGACTCCGACCTGAATGAAAAATTCGGCTTTAGTATCATCCCCTACCTGCACGACTGGTATGAAGGAGACAAACAACCCGGATTTTATTTTACTGATACAAGGGTCGATGAAGTGATTATTGACAACAGGACACGGTTCCTGGTATCATTTACCGCAGCCAATCCGCTTGATGCTCCAGGATTATTCAATGTAAGCTTCATGACTGGTGGCCGGGGCATGGGAATGAGAGGCGGTGGTGGAGTAATGAGTTTCTCAGCCAGTGGAGGAGGCAGGGGATCCAGGGGATCGGTCTCAATATCAGCAGTTGGAAGAGGCATGCAAACCGAAGATATATACAGGGTTGTATTGATGGATGCCGATCAGGCAAAAAGAGTGAATATCCTGCTCGACAATCAACCAAGATCCATAATGATAAATACCGTCTATTCAATAAATAATCCGGGTGAGATGGTAATCCCTATGATTGATATAGAGAGGGGCACAACAACCAATACATCGGAGGAAGATGAGATACTTCCCGACATGCCCCCGACGCATGAGGAAAATGAGATAATAGTTGATAACGAAGATCCCGGGTTCAGGATCTTCCAGTCTGAATCGACCGGAAGACTGAAAAATCTGCTTGGGATAAACAGGGAAAGAGGGAACGACTATACACAAATGTTCGGATTCTGGGCTCCTGAATACTGGCAGAAAACGATCCAGGGATTCAATTACGGTGAATTTATCAAGTCAGCCGTATATACAAGGAGTGGCGCAGGGGAAAGATACGTATCATGGACTGCCCGGATAAAAGAACCTGGCTATTATGACATCTATACCTATATCGGAAGGCAGGGAGGAGCAAGGATGATGGCAGCCGGGCGGGGCGGACAAGGCGGACAGGGCGGACAAAGCAGTGCCCCGGCAGTTCAGATCGACCAGGGAAGCGGAGGCGGCAGATTCGGCAGAGGCGGTCGCCAGGTAATGCAGGATCTGCACTACACGATCGAACATGATGACGGCACCGAAGAGGTTACTATTGATTCGGAAAATGCTGAAAACGGATGGAACCTGCTGGGATCGTTTTATCTCTCACCCGACACTGCCAGGGTAATACTCACAAACGCTTCGTCAGGCAGGTCGGTAAGCGCAGATGCAATAAAATGGGTCAAACAAAATAGTTCAAATCAATAAAAATGAAGAAGATATCACTTTTTTCGTTACTTATAATCCTACCGCTGGCAGGGTTGTATGCCCAGCAGGGACTTCTGCTCGACCAGGCAATGCAGATCGCCGAGGAGAACAGCCCTTCAATAAAAAGAGTAAGATTAAGCCTGGAGAGGAGCCAGCAAAACCTTAACGCACAGAGAGCTGCCCTGAAGTCAAACTTCTCGTTATCGGTAAATCCTTTCGAATATACCAACAACCGTGAATTTGACGCCCTGATATCAAACTGGAACTCACGTGAAACGACAACATCATACGGCTCTTTTACCGTATCACAACCTATCGTTGCGACCGATGCCAGGGTTTCATTAACAAACAGGATGCAATGGCAAAATTCATACAGCGAGTTTAGTAACTCACGGACCAAAGGATTCAGCAACAACCTGTACCTGAGCATAAGCCAGCCAATATTTACATACAACAGGACCAAGATGTCTATCAAAGAGCTTGAACTTTCGCTGGAAGACGCACAGATGAATTATGCCATACAGCGGTTAAACCTCGAAGTGCAGGTGGCACAATCGTTCTACAGCGTTTACCAGCAACAGCAGAGCCTTACTATATCGGAGGAGGCTTACCAGAATATGCAGAAAAGTTACCAGATAATTCTAAATAAGGTTGATGCCGGTCTCTCGGCCCGTGAGGAACTTTTCCAGGCTGAACTGAACCTGGCCACCTCAAAGTCGGACTATGAAAACAGGCTGGTAAGCCTTGAGAATGCGAAGGACGATTTTAAAATTCTTATTGGCATGAGCCTGTATGATGATGTAACAGTTATTCCGAATATCTCGGTTGATACCGTAAATATTGATATAGCATTTGCCATTGACCAGGGGCTTGCCTCAAGAATGGAACTAAGACAGAGAAAGATCGATATTGAAACATCACAGTTCAATCTCATCCAGACCAAGGCATTGAATGAATTCAAAGGCGATGTCAACCTCTCGGTAGGACTATTTGGAGATAACGAAGTATTCACCGATATCTACGATTCCCCTACCAATAACCAGCAGGTATCGCTTTCGCTGACAATACCGTTATGGGACTGGGGTGAAAAGAAAGCCAGGATAAAAGCTGCCGAGGCATCGATCGAAACCTCACAGATAGGGTACGATGACGAAGTTAATAGTATTATAATAAATATAAGAAAGGTCTGCAGGAACCTCAGTAACCTGAAAAACCAGATTGATATAGCACGACAGAATATTACAAATGCCCAGCTAACATACGAACTGAACCTGGAAAAATATCAGAACGGAGATCTGACGGGTATGGACCTGGCAATTTATCAGAACCAGTTGTCGGAAAAACAGCAGTCGCTGACCAATGCACTTATTTCATATAAACTGGAACTTCTTAACCTGAAGGTCCAGACACTTTATGATTTCGAAAAAAATGTTGCAGTAACACCGGTATTAACCCTTGAAAACTAAATAATTAAATATAACCATGAAGAATCTGTTTTTATTCATCCCACTAATTGGCCTGGCTATCTCCGGGTGTAATAACCAGCAGCAGGGACTTGAAGCTGATGTTGAAATACCCGTATCGGTAGAAGATATCAGGCTTGGCAGTATTGAAGAGTTCATTACCACAACAGGAACTGTTGTTCCGGTAGTTGATATTTCACTAAGCACCAAGATAACAGCAAAATATTTCCTTGAAAAAAACCCGGCTACCGGCAGGCAATGGCAGCTCGGCGACAGGATCAAAAAGGGAGCACTTATTGCACGCCTTGAGGACGAAGAATTTGTTAACGGTGTTAAACTGGACGTTCAGGAGTTAAACCTTGAACAAACAAAGAGTGAGATGGAGAAACAGCAATCTTTATATGATAAGGGAGGAGTAACCCTTACCGATATAAAGAATGCAGAATTGAATTATATGAATTCACAGTATTCGGTAGAGAATGCCAGGATACAGATGGAAAAAACAAAGGTGGTGGCCCCTTTCGACGGTGTTATCACCTCACTGCCTTATTACACCCAGGGGTCGGAAGTGACACAGGGTTCTGCCGTGGCTGAGATAATGGACTATAGCAAAATGCTGCTTGATGTGAATCTTCCCGAAAAGTACATCAGCACAATAAAGATGGGGCAGGTTGCCAGGATCACTAACTACACCCTGCCTGATGATACCCTGAGAGGGATCATATCGCA
>JBJKPH010000278.1:0-2311 GCA_046706585.1 Bacteroidales bacterium
ATTTATTCCGGCCCTATTAATGAGATCCCTCCCGGTATTGATCCCATGAAACAGATGACAATTACCAAGACCAACGGAACCAGCGAGATATTAGGACTAACATGCAAACATGCAGTAGCCGAGCTTCCTGACCAGGACTTCAAATATGACCTCTGGTATACAGATCAGATATCAATTGAGGATCCTAATATTTCAACCCCTTTTAAATCGATTGACGGAGTATTGATAAGTTTTTTCTACAAAATGGGGGATATGATCGTTGAGTTTGAGGCCGACGGGATATACCAGAAATCTGTTCCTGACAATGATTTCGAGAAAAAAGATAAATACAAGCAGATATCACGTAAGGATATGGACTCCATTATATCAAGAATGATGAGTCTCTGATTTCCGTTTCTGTCTTTTCACATCACTTAATATTTATTACCTTTATCCGTTGTATTATTAGCCACCGGGGAGATCGGTGTTTACGGCACTTCTGACATAATAAAAGTATGGCAGCCATCAGGAAGAAAAGTATAAAGAAAAGTACAGGCACCAAAAGCAGGAATGGGGCCGCATCAGTTTCCATTCTTAAAGACGAAAGGGTAAAATTCATTTCGGGCCTTTTTATTACAGGCTTTGCCGTTTATCTTCTTTTTGCCTTTATAGCATATATATTCTGGTGGAAAGCCGACCAGAGTTTTGATACATCACAGGTTATTTCCGGAGCCGGTATCCAGGTAAGGAACTGGTCGGGTAAAAGCGGCGCATGGTTTGCAGAGATCCTGGTTGAGAAAGGATTCGGACTGGCAGCATTCTTTCTCCCGGTCATGTTTGCAGCCATTGGCCTCAGGATGCTCAATCTCAAAGGCATAAGGGCACTGGTAATTTCCAGGAATATGATCCTGGGAACAATAATAAAATCTGTAGCCCTCGGATATATTTTTGGCGATGCAAAAGGATTTCTGGGAAGCGGTCCGGGAGGAGCCCACGGATATTTTGTTAGCAGATGGCTGAATGCCTTTATGGGGAAATTGGGAACGGGCGTACTGGTGACAATAGTCCTGATTACCTATTTCATGTTGTCACTTAAGCTTACTCCTTCATTTTTCAGGATCAGACTGCCCGGACGAAAAAAGAGGGAAAATGTTGATGAGAACAACACAAGTGAAGAAGGACAGGTTATCAAAGGAGATGACGAAGAAGATACAGATGATGGTGCTGAGGAACCGTCGTCAGCACAGCCATCAGGTGAAAAGGGATTCAGTATAATAAAAAACCTTGACGAAGCTGAGCATCCACAACCTGTCAGACCGGAAGAAGGCACGGATAAATCGGATCCGGGATCAGGAACGGGAAACACGGTGACAGACGAAAACGGGGTTACTATTTCAATTACCAGGGCTGAGGCAGGAGATATGCTAAGCGATGAAGAATTAAAGAAAATGCAGGACAAATATGATCCCACCCTTGACCTTTCAAAATTCCAGTTACCTAATATCAGTCTGCTGGAAGAGTATAAGTCGTCGGGAAATTTCGACGACAGTGAGATCATAGAGAACAAGGAAACGATAGTAAAGACACTGGCCGACTATAATATCAGCATCAAACATATTACAGCAACCGTAGGGCCCACTGTGACACTTTATGAAGTGGTTCCTGAACGGGGAGTAAGGCTGGCTAAGATCAAATCGCTGGATAATGATATTGCGCTCTCCCTCTCAGCCTTCGGAATCAGGATAATTGCCCCCATCCCCGGCAGGGGAACAGTTGGGATCGAGGTCCCTAATAAGTTCCCGGAAACCGTTTCGATGAGGTCTCTTATAGCCTCCAAGGCGTATCAGGAAACAAAATATGAGCTTCCGATAGCACTGGGACGAACCATTACCAATGAACCACTGATGATGGACCTTACCAAGATGCCACACCTTCTTGTAGCCGGTGCCACAGGTCAGGGTAAATCGGTTGGACTGAATGTAATAATTGCCTCACTGCTCTATAAGAAACACCCTGCCGAACTGAAACTTATAATGGTCGATCCCAAAATGGTGGAACTGACCATGTATGCACGTATAGAGAGGCACTACCTGGCTAAACTGCCTGATGCTGAAGATCCTATTATTACAGATACACAGAAGGTGGTATATACTCTCAATTCGCTTTGTATAGAGATGGAGAACAGGTACGATCTTCTCAGAAAGGCTGAGGTGAGAACTATTAAGGAATATAACGATAAATTCATAGCCCGTAAGCTTAACCCCGAAAAGGGTCACAAATTCCTTCCCTATATAGTTCTTATAATTGATGAATTTGCCGACCTCATTATGAC
>JBJKPH010000279.1:0-6524 GCA_046706585.1 Bacteroidales bacterium
AAGAGGAGACAAAGATCCCGGGAAAAAACTTGTCAGGATGTTTGACAAGGCATCGGGAAAAGAAATTACGAATATCTATCCTCTGAACATATCCAATGAGAAGGGAGAATTTATTTTCCAGCCATCGTCAGGCAAGGGCACATACTATATGTACTACCTGCCGGGAAAGATGGAGGGAAGGAGTAATTATCCGACGGTGATCTATCCTAAGGCAAAATACAAGGCTGATAATGCATGGATCGCCCTTCACAGACTTGAACAGCTATCTGATCCGGCAACTCTCCCGGGCGCGAAGGTTATATCTATGGAGTCGTCTGACAAGTTCAACAGTTTTTACCCGATGGAGGTGATCGCAACAACCGATGAGGTTGCTGAAATGACTAATAAATATCCTGGTAAAAAATACTTCCTTTTTCCTGAAGCCAGGGAGAATTCTATAAGGATGAAGGATTTTCTTCCCGCTAAATGGGTTACCGATGGTCCGTTCGGAGTGATCAGGGGAGAAGCCCGTCCTGGTGAGTATTTCACCTTTCAGATTGGCTACTACGCACCAGGAGTAAGTGTTGAAAATATAGAAGTTTCGCCTGGTAATATAACCGACAGGAAAGGGAATATTATAGTTCCGTCAGGAGAGGTTTCATCATTCAATACAGGAGGTACCGGCTGGGATGGCAAAATATTCAGCAAGAAGGTTGAAGTACCCGCAGGAAAAGTTCAGGCGCTCTGGTTCGGATTTATGGTACCGGACGATTTTACAGGCGGGATACTGGAAGGAGATCTTTCAGTTAAGCCGTCAGGACTGCCCCCTGAAATACTTTCGTTGTCAGTTAGGGTATCCGGAAGCTATCTTTCTGACCATGGTGATGACGATCCCTCATCCATGAGCCGCCTGAGGTGGCTCAATTCGCAGCTTGCCGTGGATAACGAAATAGTAGAACCATTCAAACCGGTTGAACTTACAGGAAACACATTAAGTATACTGGGAAGAAATATTGAAATTGGACCGAACGGACTACCCTCGGAATATTCCACTTTTTTCAATAGTAATAACACCGGTATAACCGACAGGGGCAGAAATGTATTATACATGCCGGTAAAGTTTGAGGCCCTGCGTAACAATGGCTCTGAAATATACCTGAGGTATGGGACACCCCAATTTAATAGTGAAGGTGATGCAAAGTATACATGGAAAAGTTCAGCCGGCAACAGTGATATAGGCATCGTAGCTGAAGGGAGTCTTGAAGCAGATGGTTTTATGTCGGTAAGAATATGTCTTACAGCACTTAAGGAACTATCTCTCCGCGATACACGCCTCGTGATCCCCTTTCGAAAGGATTACGCAACTTATATGATGGGACTTGGACAAAGAGGAGGTATCCGTCCCTGGTCAGTAAGATGGAAATGGAATCAGATGAATCACCAGGAAGGTGCATGGATTGGAGCTGTCAATGGAGGCTTACAGTTCACGCTCAGGGACGATAACTACGAAAGACCACTGAACACCAATTTTTATCGCGACAAACCTCTGGTGATGCCTGAAGGGTGGTATAACGAAGGAAAGGGCGGCATAAATATAAATACCATGGAGAACAGTGTCGAGGTGGTTTGTTACGGGGGATCAAGGCATCTTGAAGCCGGAAAGGAACTTGTATTTACAGTCAATTTCATGTTTACCCCTTTTAAAACCATTGAAACAGACAAGCAATGGGAAACCAGATTCTATCATAGTTTTGTTCCTGTAGATTCGGTTGTGGCTTTCGGTGCAAATACAATTAATGTACATCACGCGACAAAGATCAATCCATGGCTGAATTATCCTTTCCTGGAGCCTGAAAAAATGAGAAACTATATCGATTCGGCCCATGCCAGGGGACTGAAGGTAAAAATTTACAATACTATCAGGGAACTTTCAAATCATGCTCCTGAGATATTTGCTATCAGAAGCCTGGGGGATGAAATATTCAGCAAGGGTCCCGGTAATGGTTTCAACTGGTTGCAGGAGCACCTCAGGGATGATTATATAGCTGCATGGTTTGTACCTGAGTTAAAGGATGCTGCTATTATCAATTCTGGAATGTCGAGATGGCATAACTACTATATTGAAGGTATGGACTGGCTGGCAAGGAATATGAAAATAGACGGCCTCTATCTGGATGATGTTGCTTTTGACCGCACAACAATGAAAAGACTGCGTAAAGTTCTCGACCGCAACAGGGACGGTGCACTGATAGACCTTCATTCAGCCAACCAGTACAACGTCAGGGACGGATTTACCAATAGTGCCAATCTTTACATGGAACATTTTCCGTATATAAACAGGTTATGGTTCGGGGAATATTTTGATCCGGATATGCCACCTGATTTCTGGCTTGTCGAAATGTCGGGTATCCCCTTCGGATTAATGGGTGAAATGTTGCAGGATGGTGGGAATCAGTATCGTGGATTAGTTTACGGCATGACATCCAGGGCACCATGGTCGGGTGACCCTGGAAATATATGGGAACTATGGGACTCGTTTGGTATGGAAGGCACACTTTTTTCAGGTTACTGGGATGAAGAGTGCCCGGTATCAACAGGATACAGGACAATACCGGCCTCTGTTTACATGAAAGACGGAAAGGCAATGGTAGCAATAGCCAGCTGGTCAGATGAAGAGAGGAATATATGGCTTACCATCAACTGGGATAAACTGGGAATCGCCAGGAATGAGGCAATTATCAGAGCACCATATATAAAAGATTTCCAGGACGAAGCAGTATTCAAACCATGGGAAAGAATTCCGGTCAGTCGGGGTAAGGGAATTGTACTGGTGATCACAGGCAGGACATCAGAGTAAATTAAAAGGGCTGTCACAAATTTACCAACCTGCAACAGCCCCATCCCTAACAGGGTCCAAAGTTCATATCAGGAAAATGGTGGTCCCGGATACCCGGGACACACCACCGTTCATGATAACACCAGAACCTGACATGAACATTTCATTTAAACCCTTTTCCATTCTTTCATATCAAAGACGCAACAGATAGGTATTTGCTGCATCTCCATAATAGAAAAAATGCAAAGGAATGAAATAAAAGACGCCTGCCTGCCGGAAATCAGGAGAGATGAAAGGATAACCGAACTGATTACTAATTACCATGACAAACCCACCCCTACCCATCCAGGGAGGTGATTCGACAGGCCGCACTCATTTACTCAATTACATAAACAGCTTTGCTATCCTCTTGTTAAAGGCCAGTAAAATTATTATCACAATACTCCACTGGAATATACATGACATAAATGAGAACTGACTGAAGGGATTGAACCACTCACCTGGCACTATTGATTGCGACAGCCACCATATAAGAAGGACAATTGCTGCCAGCGGGATAAACCATGTAATGATGTAAACCCACCACTTTCCCAGATGAGCATCTCCGGGAACAGCATTCACTTCACCGCGCACTTCCGCCACACCCTGCTTAATGATCATTGCTGCGATCATCGCGCCTGATATCATAAGGGCCACGCCCCAGACAAAATCCTGGTTACTCAGGAAGTTAAGATTTCTTGCAGATGGTATACCGAAAAGAAATACAAGGATCACGATAATAGTGATGGCCCTGTTCCTTTTTATTCCGGTATCTACCAGCACTCTTGCCGGTAACTCAAGCTGGGCTATAAGTGACGAGAACCCTGCAAATGTCAGTCCAAGGAAGAACAATATTGAGAGAATTCCTCCTCCGAACATGCGGCTGAAAAGCTGCGGCATCCAGATAAATGTAAGGCCTGTGGAAGCCGGACCGCTGGTTTTCATAATTTCCAGGACTTCCGGACTGTTCATTCCCATCTCATTCTTCAGAACGGCAAACACGGTACCGAATATCATAATCCCGGCAAGCAATGAAACAGTATTATTCCCGATACCGGTAAGGAAAGCATTGCCAACAGCTCCGTGTTCCTTCTTCATATATGCAGCATATGTCATGAACAATCCCCAGCCTGCTCCTGTATCCCAGGCATTCTGGGTAAGAGCATTAAGCCATATTTTCGGATCTCCCAGCTGCTTCAGATCAGGCCTGAAAAGATATGCGAGCCCTTCACCGGCACCCGGCAATGTCACTGCTCTTATCACGCTGATAACCACAATTACCAATAGTGACGGGATAAGTATCTTGTTCACTTTCTCAATTGAACTGATACCCTTCCAGATAGCCCAGGCTCCGAATAGTATAGCTGTAGCATGTGTTATGAGCGGCCAGTAACCTGACTGGTAATTATTCCATATCTGCATTGCCGATTCAAAATTATCAGGCAGGGGATGCAGGGTCATATAAACGAAATAGTATATACACCATCCTACCACAACGGTATAGAAAAAAGTAATAGCAAGCGGCACGAATGCAACAAAAGATCCAATCCATGAGAATTTACCACCCATGCTTTTTACAAATACTCCTACAACTCCCGATCTGTGTTTCCTTCCCGATGCATACTCGGCAATTATCAACGGGATGCTCCACAGGAACAGGAAACACACCCATGCAATAAGGAATGCCCCGGCACCGGAGTCACCTGCACTCTGGGCAGCTATTCGCGGAAACCTCCAAATATTACCTGTACCTACTGCAACACCAAGGGCACTAAGTATCAATCCCCATCTTGATGAAAATCTCTGGTCGGTCGATTTATCCAATACTTTACTCATTACACAAAACTTTATCTGAATTTATAATTAACTATCCACTCCCATCTCTTTTTTGCTGCTGACACAAGGTAATCTATATCCTCTTCAAGTACATAACCCCCTTCAGACAAACCTTCAGCAGCCAGCGAAACCTGTTCCAGGTAGTTGTCTTCATTTTTATACATCCTGTCAACGGTTGGCCGCCGACTATTCTTATCTCCATCCTGTGAAAACCTGAACGGTATGAACGTTCCTGTAAAATCTGTCAGTTCATTTTCACCCCCGGGATACCCTGTGCGCAAATTCCATGGAAGGTAGGTTCCCAGCGGTACTTCTATCTCTACATTCCTTATTCCTCCCAATTCATTCCCGAATTCATCAACAGCACAAACAAGTGATGGAAACGGTTTGGTAAGCAGCGGAGGCTGATTATCAATGATGCCCTCTGACCACCTCGGACCATAATCAGCAAGGTAGGCTACATGAATAGTCACCGGAATTTTCAGTCCTTCAATATATGGGTATTTTAATTCTTCAGGAGGAATAAGGGTACCTTTACTGATCCCGGGATATTTGCTGACCGGGGGTTCCCTTCCGGTGTCAACCCAATCAGTAAGTCTTACCATTAGTGCCCTGAAATTGACCGAATAATCCAGCGGATTACCCCGAAAAAGGTTTGTTTCCTCCATCCTGTTTCGCTCCGATGGGTTTGGTCCCACATAATGCTGACCCGAATTTATCACGTAGATCCTTTCGTTATCCATTGGTTCAACATCTGCCAGACCGTCAGGATCGGTATGTATCAGTGATGCAGCCCTTCCCCAGTATTCGTAACCGGTATTGCAGTAAAAGATCTTCGGAAGGTGATCATCGTTCCACATATGAACCAGCAAACCATCAGATCTCCATTGTTCGGGATCAAGCTGAACCCTGCTGGTAAAAGGGAAAATATCTGTCGGGTAAAAAAATGCCGAATACCTGTGTGCATCACGCGATGGTTGTGCAAATCGGTGATTAAAACTTCCCCTGCCTGCTCCGGCAGTAATTATCATCATTCCGTCATAGGCCATCCTTCCCTCTTCATCGGTATTGAATCCCTGGTACAAAAAATGTCTGAGGAAGCGGCCTGTCTGCGAAACACCTGCAGCAAGCCCCTTTTTCACCGGGAAGAGCGCCTCAGGATCATATTTTGCATAAGAAATAACATCTCTTATAGCTGCCAGTCCCATTCCAACCACCGGGGGATTTTCAGAAACATATACCATTTCATAGATCATTCCTTCACGAAATCCGCTTTTCGAGCATATATATGCAGGGTCATATACATATTTCCCATTATCATACCGTCCGAATCTCCATTCTCCGTATGGCACAACTTCCCTGGGTTCTTCCCTGCCACTTCTCACTGTAAGCACATTCCTTGGATCTGTTGTATCGGAAACAGGATAACCTGCCTGCTGACGGTGACCCAGCGACAGGTTTTGAGCCGGTGCATCCAGTGTCCAGTCACTTCTTACCAGACCCTTTATTGCTGAACCATCATAATCCAAAGCCACAGGCACCTCCAATCTGAGGTTTATATCATTATCAGGAACGTCGAACTGCCAGCCGACCCAGATAACCGTTAGTCCCTGTCTCATTAAAAGAGCATCCCCGAAAGATTTAGGGTCAGCAGGATCAATTCTTGCCCCACCTG
Organism: Bacteroidales bacterium; assembly: GCA_046706585.1. Taxonomy (GTDB): domain Bacteria; phylum Bacteroidota; class Bacteroidia; order Bacteroidales; family VadinHA17; genus JBJKPH01. Next base: position 6,366 of record JBJKPH010000279.1, read on the forward strand.
TTGCACGGTTGAAGTACCGCGGTGAGAACTTCCCTCCCCTGTTGCTGACCTCCACAAGGGCAATACCTCTCGACAGGTCATGATCAACAGGCTGCAGCACCTCAAAATTAGCTACTGCCTCAACCATGCCTTTTTCGTTGGTCACTGCATAGTGAATGT
>JBJKPH010000280.1:0-7881 GCA_046706585.1 Bacteroidales bacterium
GTGATATACCAAACGGTTCAGATACCGATGGCATAATATAAACATCGCTTAACCTCAGCATCCAATATACATCGAGTCCTTTCAGGAAACCGGTAAAGTGGAACCTGTCAGTTATCCTTAGGGCAGCAGCCCTCCTTATCATTTTCTCCATCATATCGCCGCTGCCCGCCATAACGAACCTGACATTATTCATCGACTGCAGGACCCTGTGGGCAGCCTCGATAAAATATTCGGGGCCTTTCTGAAGGGTTATCCGACCCAGAAAAGTCACTATCTTCTCACCCACCCCTTTGGGTGCATACCTGTCATAGATCCCCCCGATCGGTTCAACTGCATTGTATACGGTAACTACCTTATCCGGGTGAATATTATATTTATTGATCACCGTATCACGGGTCAGGTTGCTCACAGTTATGATCTTGTCGGCAGCATCCATACCTGCTTTTTCAATACTATAGACTTCGGGGTTAACACTACCCCCGCTCCTGTCGAAATCAGTGGCATGGACATGTATTACCAGAGGCTTGCCCGACACCTTCCGTGCAGCAATGCCGGCAGGATAAGCCAGCCAGTCGTGTGCATGAATAATATCAAAATCATTATCTGAAGCAATCACCGAGGCTACCACCGAATATTTTTGTATCTCCTCAAAAAGGTCCCCTCCGTAACTACCTGAGAAATCGAGTTTCCCCTCATCATTGGTCCTGATAAATATATCCCTTGAATGCCTGTTCTCCCTGGTCATTCTCCAGAAATGACCGGGATCGGTATATGGTACAATACGTGATTTAATTTCTATCTTATCGATCTTCCTCAGCGAATCCCTGAAAAGGATCTGTTTGTAAGCCACCTCCACGCTATTAGCCCCTACCAGGTCAATTCCAACTTTCTCCTCGTCGCCATAAGCCTTTGGAACAACAAAAAGCACCTCCATTCCAGGAATAGATACCAGGCCACGGGTAAGCCCAAAGCTTGCCGTACCCAGTCCCCCGCTTATGTGCGGAGGGAATTCCCAGCCAAACATCAGCACCTTCATATAAGGCTAATTTTTAATATCATAATTGTCAACCAAATCAAGAACACGTAGTAATTCCGCCACACTCCATGCCTGGGAAATGGCCCCGCCGGGCAAATGTGGAGGATCGCCGTCGTATACTTCCGAAATAGTGCTAACACCATGTTCGTTCATCACCTCCTCGAATCTGAACACAATCTCCCTGACCTTTTTCAGTCCGCATTCACCATATACCTTAAGATATGTCTCGCAGTAAGGCCCCAGAAGCCATGGCCAGACAGTCCCCTGGTGGTAGGCATTATCCCTCTCTTCCTGTGTGCCCCGGTATATGCCTATGTAATTCGGGTTCTTCGGTGAAAGAGTACGTAGTCCCCTTGAAGTAAGCAATTCCTTTTCTGCAACATCAAGTATCTTTTTCATCTGTGGCTTCTCGAGCATACTGTAAGGAAGAGATGCTGCTATCAGCATGTTAGGCCGCACATCGAAATTCCTGTTAAATGCGGCATCAACATAATCGGCCAGGTAACCCTTCTTCTCGTCCCAGAACATATCAATAAAGCCCTGCCTGATCATTTCGGGAAGTGATCCGTATTTATCAAGGAATTCCCTGTCTTTTGATTTACGGGCCATCTCAAGTCCAAACATTATCCCGTTATACCATAAAGCATTTATTTCAACGTTGAAACCACTTCTGGGGGTTACGGGTCCTGAGGAAGTAACAGCATCCATCCAAGTAAGAGCTTTCCCCTCAGTACCGGCTGAGATCAGACCATTTCCCGCCATCCTGATATTGAATGATGTTCCTCCGGCATATGCATCGATCACCTCCTTAATGGCATTGCCATAATTCCCCCATGTTCTCAAACCTCCGGCTTTATGATACTGCTGTACTGCCCAGATGAACCATAAAGGTGCATCAACGCTGTTGAATGCCGGATCATTATCAGTGCCCATATTAGGGAATAACCCACCCTTAAGCTTTCTGACCTGTGTGTTTAGAATATCGGCATACTGTGAAATATTACCGCTGCTAAGAGTAAGTCCCGGCAACGATATAAAAGTATCCCGTCCCCATGAACCGAACCAGTGGTAACCGGCCATCACCTCAGTGTTCTCATTTCTTTTGACAATAAATTGTTGCGCGGCATTCAAAAGACAATTTCTGAAATTGTTTCTGGGCACCTTGGTCTTTAACTCATTTGTAAATCTTGCTTTCAGCCCTGACGGGGCTACCTCTTTTGTCGATGCCGAGAAAACCAGGCTCTCACCGCTGCTCACTTCCAACTCAAAGAAACCCGGCACGAAAAGATCCTCCTTGTATTCATACCCGCGTTTTTTCTCTTCGATATATTCTATACCGTAATACCAGTCAGGTACCTGAACAAATTCAGGTTTCCTGGAAAACTGCATGTGCAGGTAGGGGAATCCATCGTACATTCTCAGCTTAACACCGTTACTGATAAATTCAACCCTGGTACCGGCATTCATATTGGCCCTGGTCAGGTCATGAGCCCGCCTGAAAGCAAGCAGTGGCCTGAATTGCAACTTAATGGGACCGGGTGAATCTTCAACCGTATATTTTATCATTATCTGCTCGGTGTTGGTCGACATCATCCTCTCCTTCCGTATCTTTATTGTACCAACTTCGAATGACATCGACGGAATAATATCCGTTACAAAATCCTTAAGGTATTTATGTCCCTTAGGATTGTAAAACTCACCATCATACTTATGTATTCCTGTATTAAAAACTTTGTCCTTGTGAACAACCGACACGTCCAATGATGAAAGAAGAACATGCCTTTCGCCCTGAAAATTGTCAATTGGGCAAACCAGTAATCCATGATACTTCCTGGTATTACACCCTACAATTGTCGTCGATGAATAGGCCCCGGTCCTGCTTAATCGTAAAATCTCCTTATTAAGTGAATATTCCAGATTAACTAACTTTGATTTGTCAAATTCGATGTATCCCATTTTAATGTCTGTATTACCCCTCAGATTCGACCCGTTACTCCACAAGGTCGAAAAACTAGTATAAGTTAATACTAAAAATTCTATTTCCCAATGCGGTGCAGTAATTATCTATTGTATTATCATACAAAAGTATAACTTTGCAGCGACAATTATGTTTAGTGATCATTAATAACTATTAATAAATTAATCCGATGTTGAAGAATTTTTTATTGGTGACAGGCATCCTGATAGCACTGACCGGCTGTAAGGAAAAATCGTTCACAATTTCCGGCAAACTGGTCGATGCGGGCCAGGGTATAACGCTTAACCTTGACAGGCTCGGGGCATCCGACCTTGTCCCTGTTGATTCGGTTGAGGTTGGCAATGCAGGGGAGTTTAAATTTTCCGGCAAACTTTCCCAGCCTGAATTTTTTCTCCTCAGGAGTTCAAACGAAAGTTTCCTGCTTACTCTTATCGAACCGGGAGAAAAGGTATACCTTGAAGCTTATGCCGATTCACTTACATTCCCTATTGTTCTGAAAGGATCTCCCGGAACACAGCTTACAGTTGCATTCGACGAAAGGCTGCAGGAAGCAATTGATGGCATACAGGAACTGAACACCGAATACCAGATGAATATCGATAATCCCGCACTTGATTCCATTATGGAAGATCTCGATAAAAGGGCAAGTGCCATTATAACAGATATGAACGAGTATACCAAAGATTATATCGACCGGAATATTGGCTCTCTGGCAAGCCTTATCGCACTCTACAAACAGATTGTGCCTGGTGTATATGTTCTTAACTATCAGACCGATCTCAATTACTTCCTCAAGGTTGATTCAGCTCTGTCAAGCAAGTATCCCGAATCAGAACCGGTAATGGAACTTCACCAGCAGGTGGGAACGCTGCAGGCCAGCATGGGCCAGCCATCTTCCTTCAGCCCGGGGATGGTACCACCCGACATTTCCCTTCCCGATCCCGATGGGAACATTGTAAGTCTGTCATCGACAAGGGGTAATATTGTTCTGCTCGATTTCTGGGCATCATGGTGTGCACCATGCAGAGAAGAGAATCCAAACCTTGTTGATGCATACAGTAAATATCATGATAAGGGTTTCGAAATATTCCAGGTCTCTCTCGACCAGACAAGGGAAGACTGGTTAGGTGGAATACAGGAAGATCACCTGGGCGCATGGATACATGTAAGCGATCTGAAATACTGGAACTCAGAGGCTGCCCAACTGTACAATATAGAATCAATACCTTCAAACTTCCTTCTCGATCGTGATGGCAGTATAATAGCCACAGGACTCAGGGGACAGGCGCTCCAGGATGCACTGAAAGAACTATTGGATTAGTATCTGTTGATAAGGAGTCAGCGAATCCGCTGGTAAGGAGATATATGATGAAAAGGTCACTTTTTATATCGTTTGCCATTTTATTACTGGCCGGATGCAATAACAGTAAGAATGTAACTATCAAAGGTTACTATCCCGGAGACTCACATGAATATATCTATGTAAACAGGATAGATATTGACATACCGGTAATGATCGACTCTGCCAAAATAAGCAAGGGGAGGTTCAGCCTCTCCTTTGCAGGCAGGGATCCGGAATTCTACCAGGTGGGATTCGATAATTCCGAATTTGTAACTCTTCTGGCTTCGCCCGGAGATAAGATCAATGTGACCTTCGGCAAGGGAAAACTGCAGAACGACTATAGCATATCAGGCTCTCCCGATTCGGAACTGCTAAAGGAACTTGACAAAAAGCTCAGCAAAACTCTGGCAGGGCTCGATTCGCTAAGAAAGGAATATGAAACCGCTTCACTGAACCAGGCAGGTGATGAAAGACTGAATGAACTTGAAGCTGCATATCTGAGCTTGATAACCGAACAGCGAAAATATAATATCGGGTTCATACTCGGGCATATGCATTCGTTTGCTTCAATAAAAGCCCTCTACCAGAGAATAGATGAAAATACCTATGTGCTTTACCAGCCGCGCGATGTCCAGTATATGAAAATATTGTGTGACACACTTTCAAAATACTATCCCAATTCCAGGCAAACGAAAGCTCTTGCCGCAAACCTCGAAAAAGAGCTGAATGATCTTTACATTAATCAGATAACCTCCGTTGCAAAGAATATTGAGCCTTCAGACCTCGATGCAAACCTTCCTGATATTAACGGGAAGAAGATATTACTCTCATCGCTAAGAAAAAAGTATTACGTACTTCTTTCATTCTGGTCGGCTCAGTCGGAGGATTGCATAAGCAACAACCTCTTCCTGAAACAGGTTTACACGACATATCATGGTAAGGGCTTCGAGATCTACCAGGTTAGTCTTGATGAGGATGAGACTTTATGGAAAAATTCCGTAACCTTTGACGAATTACCATGGATAAGCGTACGGGAGGAAGATCCGGCAATACCCATTACTGCCAGGATATTCAATATTACTTCAGTACCATCAAATTATCTTATCGATAAGAATGGTGAAATAATCGGGAAAGATCTGTTTGGAAGATCCCTGCAGATCAAACTGTCCCAGATATTTGACTGATTTGACAACCGGAACGAATACATATTTTGCATCAGATTTTCACCTCGGCCTGGCTGTTGGCGACAATCCGGCAGACAGGGAGAAAATGGTGGTCGGCTGGCTTAACAGTATCCGTGATGATGCAAAAAGAATATACCTGGTTGGTGATGTTTTCGATTTCTGGTGGGAATACAGGAATGTTGTGCCCAAAGGATTTACAAGGTTCCTTGGAAAGATCTCAGAACTTACCGATAACGGTATAGAAATCCATTTTTTCGGAGGTAACCATGATATGTGGTTCGGAAATTATCTCTCAGAGGAATGCGGTATGATCCTCCATCACAAACCTGTTACCTTAGAAATGGATGGCAGAAAATTCTTTATCGCCCATGGAGAAGGACTGGGGATAACCGACCCTTGGTATAAGGCACTCCTGGCCGTTTTCAGGAGCAGGTTCCTGCAGAAACTCTATTCGTCGCTTCACCCCGGGATAGGAGTAGGCATAGGGCATAGCTGGTCAAAAAACAGCAGGCTTGCCAGAAATTACTCACACGAATTCAAGGGCGAGGAGAACGAAGAACTTTTCAGTTTTGCCAGGAAGAAACTCAGTGAAGAAAGGATCGATTATTTTATTTTCGGTCACAGGCACCTTGCTATCGACTATAAAATGAAAGAGGGAAGCAGGCTGTTTATTATGGGTAACTGGTTCAATGATCCCTGCTATCTTGTATGGGACGGAACCGACATGAGAATGGTTAAACTTACTTCCCGTTGATATCAACCATCACACTCAGAACATAATAGGTGTAATCTGCATTTACCTTCTCAAACTGGTAATCAAGCTTATGTCCCGATTTGCGGGCTATATCTATCAAACCCATAATGCCTGTCTTCTCAGCCTTAAGATCTTCGCCGGCAAGTGATTTACGGTAGAGTTCCTTTAACCCTTTCTTATCATATTTGTTTACGGTCAGAAGCTTCTCCTTGAGAACAGGAACCATTACATTGCGCATAAGATTACCTGTGGTGAGCCTCATACCCGGATCTTCAACCGAGATCATTGCTATTGGCATTCCATACTCCTCTTCTATCTCGAAACCCGGGTTGTATTTTGAGATATTCTGCAGGCACTCCACCATTATGCTGAATACCTTTCTGCGCGCCTTCAGTTCAATGTCTTCTTCCGACATTCTCGTCTCAGTAAAGGAAAGAACCTGCTTTTCAATATCCGAAGTTAGATGCCCCGACCATACCATAGCTATCTTGTTCAGGGCCATCATCTTCTCCAGCTTTACTATGTTCTTTCCTGAAAAAGGAAGTCCGGGCTCTTCTGCCGCATAACTCTTCCCCTCCTCGTCAACAGATTTGCTGAGTACAAAATAAAGATGGTCGCTGTCGATCGGGAAAAAATCAAAATCAAGCTTGTTACCTGTTTTTTTGGCCATTTCAATAAGGCCAAGCCCTGCACCACCCTTTGAACTGAACGTTGTATTGCTCAACCTCGAACGGTAGAGCTCTCTTATCTGCTCAGGATCAAGACTGTTAAGCAGGTTCAGCTGATCACGCAATATAGGTTCGTCAGAAGCGCTGATAACATTCGCCGTGGTAACGGTATACCCCTTGTCGTTCTTTGAATATACCACCAGCGACATAACATCATGTTCGGTCCTGTTGCTGTGACGTGATACATTCTGCAGACTCTCAAGAACAAACATGAACAATCGCTTGCGTCCTGAGAATCCAAATTCAGACTGCTCCATCTCCTTCTCAAGGAGTAATAATAAGGCTTCGGAATTTTCGTTTGTAACCACACCCCAGTAAACGAACATAAGCCGTTCTTCCATCATTATTTCCCGAACCTTTCTTGAAAGCTCCATCAGGTCTGCTGTTACAGGAGGATTTGTGAGATTTCTAAAGGTAATAAATATATGAATAAAAATCAAAATACCACACCATTTGAGAAATAGTCTTGTAAATCGAAAATTATTTTCTGCACAGAATACATATGATCATAGCCGGAAAAATATTGATCTTCCGGGAGTGACCTCAATAACATGCAAAACAGGTCACCCGTTATTTTATTCCAATAAATAACTTCTTTTAGCCTATATCTTGATGATTTTTTTTAAATTGATTCGATTCTGAAAAATTAAATACATAAGAATAAATACTATGAAAAAGATCATTCTTCTTGCGCTGGCCGGAATGTTTACCCTGCAGGTTGCTTTTTCCCAGGAACTGGGGATCAGGTTTGGTGATGTGGTTGGTAATAAGGTGGCTGCCGATTTTGTGTTTGGCTTCAAGGCAGGCCGTATCCATTCTGACATCTCTTTCGGCAATGGTGTGGGAGTTGATATAATAT
>JBJKPH010000281.1:0-2376 GCA_046706585.1 Bacteroidales bacterium
ACCCTAATAACCTTCCAGTTACCTTTAGCTGGAAAATTCCTCATAACCTTCCAGTTTCTGACAGCACAGGGCCTGGTATTAAATTCCTTGCTCCGGTTGTTACAAAATCAACTTTGCTCAACTTTACAATTACCGCTGATAATGGCGCAGACCAGGTATCAAAAGATTTTAAAATTGAGGTTATCCCCTACCATCCGGAACTTTATAAGGCTAAAATAACTGATACCGAAGCAAGTAATTTTATCATTCCCAATATACCCTCACGGGCAACTGATGGCGATACCTCTTCTTACTGGAAATCAGACGGGACCAACCAGTGGCTGCAGGTAAAATTTTCTGAACCATCGCCAATCAGGTATATCAAGCTAAACTTTATAAAAGACCAGACTTATACCTCTTATTTTGATTTGTATGGATCTGCCGACAGAATTACGTGGAATCCACTACTGCTTAATATGTCATCCTGCGGATTCTCCGGTCAAAGCCAGATTTTTCCTATCCCCTCTGAATATTCTGGTGATGAATACCTTTATTTAAAGTATGTCGGGCAGGGGAATTCCATCAACACCATGAACAATATCTCGGAACTCCAGGCATTCGGCCCTAATAACCCGGATGGCCACAAGGCCGGTAATCCCGAAATAAAAATCTATCCGAATCCATCAACCGATCATATCAGCCTATTGATACTGAATCCGGAAATTATTCCCGACCAGATCATAATTACGGATATGACAGGAAGAAAACGCATGGACAGGAGTGTTGATGTAATTGACAATTATCTGCAGGTGCAGCTGGATTTGAATCCTGGAATATATGTTGTGGAATTACTTGCAGATAAACTTATATTAACAACGCAGAAAATACTTGTAGTATCGGCAAAATGATAAGACAGTGAATTTCTAATAATACCAGGAGCAGTTAAAGCAATGATCTTACAGTTAAATGTAGTCTATCTCCATAAGAGCTTTCCTGAAAACAGGATTTCTCAGGTAACCTCCTGAAACAAAATCATTACCCCTGATCTCATAATCATAATTCCCTTCAATATGTACCGGTCCGTCTTCTTTTACAGCAACATCCCATCCAATCATCCTGAGTCCCGGCATAAAAGAAGCCGCTTTCTTTGCCAGTTCTTTTACAGCATCGAAATCAGGTATTTCAAATCCTTCAAATACAATTCCTGTCAATGGATGCTCTGAAAGCACCTTTACTCCAAGTGTATCAATCGAGGAATAGCCTTTCTTGTAAAGTATTCCATTATCCATATCTATGCCCACATAACATCCTCCCAGGCTAATGTTGTCAACGTGTGTATTTGTAATACTCATCCTCAGATATGCAGACATTACATCCACTTGCCCGCTTTTATCAATAAACGTATCAATTCTGATAGTATTTAAACTTGACGGGCTAAGCTTGTTAAGTTCAGAATGTTGCCTGATAGTTTTCTGGAAAAGATACTCAGAATGAATAATCTCCTGATATATCCCTTCAATAAGAGTACTGCCGTTATTTAAATCTTCATATGTAAGCTTGTGTATATTCGATCCTCCCGAACTGCTGCCAGTTTTTTTTATGAATATCGAATCAACTGAATGAATATTGAAAATATCGCCCAACAAGGATCTGAATTTACCGAATGTGTCAATTACTGAATTATTCCCATTATGGATAAAAACGTTCCTGTTATTAAACATGATAATTTCAGGAACATTTACACCAACTTTATTAAAAAACATGTCAAAATAAAGCTTGTTATCCAGTACCTCCTTTAAAGATTTATCATTAAAAACCGGTTTTATCCTGGTATCGAAGAAATTATTTGGCAGATAATCCTTATAGTTTTTTATATCTTTTTTAAACAGGTACCTGCTGAAATAATGGACCGGTAGTTCCCTGTATTTGAACATAAGTACTGTCATTTCATAAGCTATGCGAGGCAGTGATTTGCGTTCGGGATCCCGTAGAAACTGGAGAAGAAACTCTTTACGACTTAATTTTTCACCTGATGACATATTAATTACTTTTAAATTGTTTTAATAATATTTACTGATTCATTTATTTTTTGACTTAACTTCATGCATAAAATATCGGCACAGTTAATTAAACAGGAGGTATAATTCACTTTATATTTATGAAACCTTATAAAACACTGAAAATAGTATTTTTTACAACAGTCCTCCTTCTGGCAGTTTTTTTGTTCCTGAGTCCCATATTCAAATATATTAACAGGTTTCTTGCCGAATCAGAGCCGGTAAATGCCAATATACTTGTGATCGAGGGTTGGCTGCCCGATTACGCCATTGATGAAGCGATGAACGAGATCAGCAACCATACATATCAGCATATTATAACAACGGGCCTTGAATATTC
>JBJKPH010000282.1:0-2564 GCA_046706585.1 Bacteroidales bacterium
CTCCCACTCCCGTTCTCCCCTCCCGCTCCATATTCCTTTCGTCTTATGCCCTACGCCTTAAGCCATATTTCCTATCTTTGGGAAAACTCACAGAATGTCGAAAAAGAAACACAGTAAAGCACAGTCAGCGAAGAGATACCAGCCCAAACAGTTGGAGGCGCTGGTAAAGGAGATCTTCGAAAAGGATCCCAACAGGGTGTATAATTACAAGCAGGTGTCGGCCAGACTGGGTGTGGAGGACCAGGTGACCAGGAATATGGTAAGCAAGGTGCTTGCCGGACTGAAGAAGAGCGGATCTGTTAAGGAAGTTCAGAAGGGCCGGTATAAGGGGAAACAAACAGGAGCCTATATTTCGGGTACGGTCGACATGACCAGAATGGGTTATGCCTATATCATAAGTGATGATATAGCCGAGGACACTTTTGTGTCGAACCGTAACCTCAACACTGCCCTTCATGGCGACAAGGTAAAGGTCAGATTGCTGGTCAGGAAGAAGGGAAACAGGCCGGAAGGGGAGGTGGTTGAAATAACGGAACGTGCCAGGGAGACTTTTGTGGGTACTGTTGAGGTAATGCCCCAGTTTGCATTCCTGATACCCGACACAAAAGGGATGCCTTTTGATCTGTTCATACCAAAAGACAAGCTTGCCGGGGCAAAGCAGGGAGAGAAAGCTGTTGCAAGGATAACGGAATGGGACAGGAGGCAGAAGAATCCGGTTGCAGAGATAATAAGAGTTCTGGGATTACCCGGTGAACATGAGACCGAAATGCATGCCATCCTTGCAGAATTTGAATTACCATATCATTTTGACGAAGAGGTGGAGGAAGCTGCCATGGCTTTGCCGGTTAAGATCACCAGTGAGGAGATAAAGAAAAGGCGTGATTTCAGAAAAGTGGCGACCTTTACAATTGATCCGGCTGATGCAAAGGACTTTGACGATGCCCTGTCGCTGCAAAGCAAGGGTGATGGACTGTGGGAAATAGGTGTCCATATAGCCGACGTTACCCATTATGTACAACCAGATACAATAATTGATCGGGAGGCAAAGTTCAGGGGAACATCGGTATACCTGGTAGACAGGGTTGTGCCGATGCTGCCTGAAAAGCTGTCAAACAATGTCTGCTCACTGAATCCGCACGAAGACAAGCTTACCTATTCGGCTGTCTTTACAATGAACGATAAAGCTGAGGTACTGGACGAATGGTTTGGAAAGACGGTCATAAACTCAGATCAGCGGTTCTCCTACCAGGATGCGCAGAAAATAGTTGACGGAGAGGAAGGGCCCATGGAGGAAATACTACATACCTTCCATGACCTTGCACAGAAACTGAGATCAAAAAGGTTTGATACGGGGGCTTTTTCATTTGAAAGGACAGAGGTACAGTTCGATCTCGATGAGAATGGTGCCCCGCTAGGTATACATTTCAGGGAATCAGGCACCTCAAACCAGCTGATCGAGGAGTTCATGCTGCTGGCAAACAGAAGGGTTGCTGAATTTATTGGTAAGAAGAAAGGAGGAAATGCAAAGACCTTCGTCTACCGTATTCATGACAAACCTGATCCTGATAAGATCGAATCGTTCAGCAATTTTATAAGAAGATTCGGGTATAAGCTTGACAGAAGCAATGAAGGATCTCTGGCCATTTCTATGAACAAACTGATAAAGGAGGTAAATGGCAGGAAGGAGCAGAATATTATTGAGACGCTTGCTCTGCGATCGATGGCCAAGGCTGTTTATTCGACAAACAACATAGGGCATTACGGACTGTCGTTCAGATACTACACACATTTCACCTCTCCGATAAGAAGGTACCCCGATATGATGGTACACAGGCTGCTGACAGCATACCTGGCAGGAGAGGGGTCGGTGAGCAGTGAGAAATATGAAAAGCTCTGCGAGCATGCTTCAAAGAGGGAAAGACTTGCTGTGGAGGCCGAAAGGGCTTCTGTCAAGTATAAGCAGGTTGAGTTTATGAAGGACAAGATAGGGCAGAAGTTCGAGGGGATTATATCGGGTGTCACCGAATGGGGCATTTATGTTGAACTTGTAGGCTGCCAGTGCGAGGGGATGGTGAGCATTCGTACTCTCGATGATGATTTTTATGAGTATGATGAGGATAACTATTGCATCCGCGGAAGGCATACCGGCAAGGAGTATACACTTGGAGATTCGGTCATGGTCGAGGTCGTTAAGGCTGATCTGGTGAAGAAGCAACTTGATTATGTACTAGCGTAGAGCGTAGAACGTTGAGCCGTTTGCCGTTCGCGTTAGCCGTTTTCTATTAGTTTAAGGAGTGCTTCCACGGCTTCATCTTCGGGGACATTTTTCATGACCTGTTCTTTTCCCTTGTAAAGGTGTACAAGCCCGTTGCCTGCACCTACATATCCCCAGTCGGCATCGGCCATTTCACCGGGTCCGTTTACGACACATCCCATTACAGCTATTTTCAGGCCCTTAAGGTGTGCGGTTGCTTTCTTTACCCTGGCAACGGCCTCTGTCAGGTTGAATCTTGTCCTGCCACAGGTAGGACAAGAGATATACTCATTGCGGGTGATCCTTATTC
>JBJKPH010000283.1:0-3398 GCA_046706585.1 Bacteroidales bacterium
TGGATAACCGGAACACTATACGGCTATATAATACAGGATCGAAAAATTCAAGAACGCTTATTACCAGCGACGATCTGATATATATGAGTGAGGGTGATCAGAATTTCTCATGGAGCCCCGATGGCAAATGGATACTGGCAGAGATAAGCCCACTGCTATCGAACAGTGAGGTTGCCCTTGTGAAAGCAGACGGCACAGGTAAAATTATCAATCTCACAAAAAGCGGGTTCAGTGACACTAATCCCAAATGGGTAAATGGAGGAAAACAGGTTCTGTGGTTCAGTGACAGGGACGGAATGAGAAGTTATGCAAAAAGCGGCTCCAGCCAGAAAGATGTTTACAGTATGTTTCTTACCAAAGAGGGATGGGACAGGTTCAACCTGAGCAAGGAGGAACTGGCACTCGTAAAGGATATTGAAGAGAAGGAAAAGAAAGAGAAGGAGACAAAGGAGAAAGATGATAAAAAAGGAAGGAAAACGGAGGTTAAACAGGACAGCAGCCTGGTAATAGACTGGGATGATATTGAATTCAGGAAGGCCAGGCTTACGATCAACTCATCATCACTGGGGGATGCAGTGCTGAGTAAAGATGGGGAAAAACTATACTACCTGACCAGGTTTGATAAGGGTCTGGACCTTTGGAGCACCGACCTGCGAACCAAAGAAACGAAAATGGAGATTGCACTGAATGCAAGATCAGGACAACTCGAATGGGATAAAGAAATGAAAAACCTTTATCTGCTTGCCGGCGGAAAAATAACCAGAATTAATCCTGACAGTAAAAAGCGTGACAATGTGGGGGTGAACAGCGGCACATATATTGATCTGGATGCCGAGCGCAAAGAGATGTTCGATCACGTATGGAAACGGACAAAGGCAATGTTCTATATTTCCACTTACCATGGTGCCGACTGGGACAAACTCAGGGAGGTATATGAGCCCAAGCTAAAATATATTGGCGACGACTTTGAATTTGCAGAGCTCCTCTCTGAAATGCTTGGCGAACTGAATGTGTCACACAGCGGTGCATCATTCAGGGGATCCGATCCTAACGGTGACAGGACAGCAGCACTCGGAGTCTTTTTTGATTATTCTTACAAGGGTGACGGATTGAAAATTACTGAGATAATCAAGGGAGGGCCGCTTGACAAAAAGAATATTAATGTAACGGCAGGGATGATCATTGAATCGATTGACGGTGAAAAGATAACCGCAGATGTCGATGCCGCAAAATTCCTTAACAGGAAGGAAGACCAATATACACTGCTTGATATCTTCGATCCTGTTACCAGGACCAGGCAACAGGTTACAGTTAAGCCTATCTCCCTGAGAAATGAGAACACTCTTCTTTATACCCGCTGGGTTAAGAAGAATGAAGAAGAGGTTGACAGTCTGAGCAACGGAGAGCTGGGATACATTCATATCTCAGGAATGAATGACGGACAATACAGAAATACATTTGAAGAAGTAATGGGCAAATACCACGACAGGAAAGGAATAATTGTTGACACCCGTTTTAACGGAGGGGGTGACCTTGTATCCGATCTGGAGATGTTCTTCTCGGGTCACAAATTCCTGGAGTATGCCGTTGAAGAAAGGCCGGTCGGGTTTGAACCAAATTTCAGATACACAAAACCAATTGTTGCTATGGTTAACGAAGCCAACTACAGCGACGGTTCATGCTTTGCATGCGGATTTAAGGAGTTGGGTGTTGGTAAGATTGTGGGCATGCCGGTACCCGGAACATGCAGCTGGGCAGGATGGGAGACACTGCCCAACGGTTCAGTACGATGGGGTGCTATACCGGTAAGTACCAAAAATATGAAAGGTGAATGGCTCGAAAATGTTGAAACCATTCCCGATATTGTAGTAAAAAATGAACCTGATATTATCAGTAAGGGTCGAGATCAGCAACTTGAGGCTGCAGTTAAGGAACTGATAAGCGAGGTGAAATAATAAAATGATACGTTGGTCGGGATTCGGAGATCCCGACCATAACATATCGGAGTATTGGGCGGGATTCGGAGATCCCGACCATTACATATCGGAGTATTGGGCGGGATTCGGAGATCCCGACCATTACATATCGGAGTGTTGGGCGGGATTCGGAGATCCCGACCATTACATATCGGGGTGTTGGTCGGGATTCGGAGATCCCGGCCATTACATACCGGAGTATTGGGCGGGATTCGGAGATCCCGACCATAACATATCGGAGTGTTGGGCGGGATCCGGAGATCCCGGCTATAACGGATAAGGCCGTTACAAAAACGAATACTCTTTCCCGTATCGCAGCATCTGCTGCAGGTATTCCTCTCCATATTCCACTTTTACATCGGTAATATTACCTTCACTATCCATTACCGGTACAAGCCTTGGGTTAAGGAATCCTGAGTAAGGCGCCAGATTAAGTTTCCTGTATCTTTCGATCATCTCGGTATGAAGCTCCTGATCGACAGCAACACCATAATTCTCAACCATATCTCTTCCGGCATTAAAATCACCCTCAGACTTGATCCTCTGGATCTCTTTCAGAAGTTCACCGAAAAGATCTCTCAGCTTATCATAATCATTAATCCTGACATAGGTCTTGCCATCCCGTTTAATAATTTCCACTACGTTATCCTGAAGACCTCTTTGATATACCCAGTTTGCTATCAGTGCCCTGTTCCTCATATGAGCCTCTTCAATGTTCTTGCCCGGTTCAATCCTCACAAGCTGGGTCATCAGCCCGTTCCGCATAAAGCTGTCATATTCAGCCATTGCAGCTTCCCTGTCAGGCAGAATACCAAGTTCAACAATTTTGGGATCGATCATAAAATAGAGGGCAATCAGATCGGCCCGCGCCTCTTCGAGAGTGGATGAATAATTTTTCAGTGCATTTGGATCTGTACCCTCAGCCAGTTTTCCGCTACCATGGCCCAGTATCTCATGCAGGTCGGTATGGATGGTGCCGGCAAGCGGTCCATACTTTTTGGCTCTTTCCAGTTCGGCTTTATTTTCTGTAAACTCTTCCAAAAATCCGCTTCCGGCCGAGGCCATATCTCCGGCATGTGTAATGTTAGCCAGTGTTACACTCTTGGATCCCACATCTTTTCTTATCCAGTCAGCATTAGGAAGGTTAATTCCTATAGGTGATGCAGGATAACAGTCACCCCCGAGCATAGCCACGTTTATCACTTTCCCTTCTATTCCTTTCACCTCTTCTTTTTTGTAACTGTCGGATATCGGGGAATGATCCTCGAACCATTGTGCATTTTCGCTGATCAGCTGAGTGCGCCTGGTGGCTTCAATATCCTTGAAATCGACGACCGATTCCCATGTGGCCTTCATTCCTAAAGGATCGCCATAAACCTCAATAAACCCGTTAATATAATCGACTGAGGGATCGTTATCACC
>JBJKPH010000284.1:0-4476 GCA_046706585.1 Bacteroidales bacterium
AAACGAATAAACAAATAAAATAAACGATCTAAACAACTTAAACCCTGCCTGCCCAGGCAGGCAGGCATCATCCCATTATTCCTATCTTTGTCCTGCATAATGATAAACCACCACGCAAATGAAGGACAAACTATTATTTATCGATACCGAGACCGGCGGACTGGATCCGGGAAGGCATTCGCTGCTGTCTGTGGCCATGGTTATATGGGAAAACAGGGAGATCATTGATTCGAATGAGGTGTTAATAAATGATGGAATACTTTCTGTTACCAGGGAGGCCTTATCTGTTAACAGGATTGATATAGAGGAGCACAAAAAGAGAGCTCTCCCCTCCCCTCAGGCAATTGAAAAGATATTAGTGTTTATAGGAGAGCACTTTAAACGGGAGGAAAAAATAACTCTGGCAGGTCATAATGTTCACTTTGACGTCAGTTTTCTGAAGATCTTCTTCACACACAATAATAAGGATTTCAGTGATCTCTTCTCTCACCGGATCATAGACACCTCATCAATCCTGTATTACCTTTACCTGGCAGGACAGATAAAACAAAGAGCCGTTTCTTCTGATGAGGCCTTTGACCTTTTCAATATTAGGGTTGAAGGAAGACATACGGCATTGGGTGATGCAGTTGCCACTGCAGAACTATTCACAATGTTACTTGACATGATCGACAATGGATAAAAAACATTTGTTAATAATTTTAGCATAACTGTGATCATCATAGTTTGGTGTTCATTCGAAATTAGAATTACTTTTGGTGACCATGTAACCTGGAAATAATCTAAAAAGATAAATAAGGATGGCGCAGCAATATCTGGATCATTCAAAAGCAATTTTGACTTCTGACCGTTCAAATTTTAAGGGTGGAAGCAAAGGTTCCGGAATAATCTCATTATTCGGATATCAGAATGAATATGATCTGAGGGAAGGATATCCCCTTTTAACTACAAAAAAAATGTTCACCAGCTCAATGTTCCATGAAACAATATGGTTCCTCAGGGGTGATACGAACATTAAATATCTTGAGGATAACAATTGTCCTATCTGGAGACCTGATGCTTTCCAGGACAATCTTCCACGTATGATCAAAGAAGGTATATTTCCTGAAGGAATTGTAAAATATTCGCCCGACTGGGATAAAGCGATGGCAGAATACGGTCAGAGGATAAGAGAAGATGCCGGATTTGCTGAGAGATGGGGAGATGCCGGGCCAATATATGGCAAACAGTGGAGAAGATGGGAATATTATGATCATGACAGGGAGACTTTTGTTGAGATTGACCAGCTGGGAAAAAAGATAGAAGGCCTGAGAAAGAAACCGACAGGGAAAAAACATATTGTCGATTCATGGAACCCCGGTGATACGCCGAACATGTCATTACCTCCATGTCATGTTCTATACCAGGCAACTGCAAATGAAGAAGGAGAATTAGAGTTGCAGCTATACCAGAGAAGCTGTGACCAGTTTCTTGGCGTACCGTTTAATATTGCCAGTTACGCTGCACTGACCCAGGTAATTGCACAGGAAGCAGACATGATTCCTAAAACATTTATTCACACATTTGGTGATGCTCATTTTTATACCAGTATCGGTAGCAGAACCCAGTGGTACAGGTCAAATTTCAGGGAGGTACAGCAAAGAATAAGGAACGTGTCTCAAAGGGAAGAGTATCCTGAAGTAATTGAATGGATAAATAAGAATGCTCCCAGTGACGGAAATGAAGAGAAATATGATCATGTAACTGCCATTCTCGAGCAAATGTCAAGAGAACCAAGGCCCCTTCCAAAACTGCATATTGCCAAAAAGCCTTTTGATCAGCTCACAATTGATGATTTTGTCATAGAAGATTATGATCCTCACCCACCGATAAGAAGGAACATGTGTGTATAACCGGCACAACTTTGGATGAAACAGTATTTGCTATCCCGACAGACAACCTGTGGCAGCTGATAACCTATAAGCGAACAGGGTTAATAGCAGGTGACAGTACTGTTCTGAACAGGATAGTTCAGAACGGTATATTCGGTAAAAGAAGTGAACTTGAGAAAGACCCGTCATTTAAGCAGGTAATTCCCTATGCCATTATCTCGAATAAAGGATCACTCTATCTGTTCAGAAGGACATCAGGACAGACGGAGAAAAGACTGCATAACAAGCTCCACCTGGGAGTTGGCGGTCACATGAAGCCGGGCAGATCAAAAGACCAGGGTGAAATGTACCTTGTTAATGAATTAAAAAGAGAACTGTTCGAAGAGGTTATTCTCATGGATGATTGCTTAATCGAGGATATAGAATTCATCGGATTTATTAATGATGATTCAATCCCTGTTGGCAGGGTTCATATAGGGCTGTTATATTTCATCCATGTATCAAAACGGAATATTGTCATTAATGAAACGGATAAGATGACCGCAGAATGGATAAACATATCTGATCTGGTAAAAAAATATGAAAAAATGGAAACATGGTCCAGGATCGCTTTCGATCATTACATGGATAAAATGAGTAATGGCTCTCTGAACCTATCTTAAGGAGCAGCGATCAAACCCGGTTTGATCAGAGGCAGGTAAAATCACAATAATGAAAATAGTAAACCATAAACATGATACTGATTCATTAAGGGGGTTTAAGAACATCTTTCGTTCACTTCAATACAAGAACTATCGTCTCTTCTTTGGTGGACAGAGTCTTTCACTTATCGGAACATGGATCCAGAGGATCGCATTACCATGGCTGGTATATCGTCTTACCGGTTCAGCATTTTTACTGGGTCTGGTTGGTTTTGCAGGCCAGATACCCACTTTTCTTTTAGCTCCATTTACAGGTGTTTTAACTGACAGATGGAACCGCTATCACATATTAATTGGTACTCAAATTATGGCCATGTTACAAGCTTTGGCCCTGGTGCTTCTTTTTTATACTGATGTTGTTCAGGTCTGGCACATTGTACTGTTGAGTATCTTCATGGGCTTTATTAATGCTTTTGATATGCCGGCCCGCCAGGCATTTGTAGTTGAGATGGTTGAAAAGAGGGAAGATCTGGGGAATGCTATTGCCCTCAATTCCTTTATGGTTAATGGTGCAAGAATGCTTGGGCCGACAGTTGCTGGCATATTGATTGCTGCCACAAATGAAGGGATCTGTTTTCTTCTTAATGCATTAAGCTACCTTTTTGTTATTGTTTCTCTGCTGGCAATGAAGGTTACTCCGAAAAAAACAGAAATTCATAATAAACAGGTATTCCAGGGGCTTAAGGAAGGATTCTCATATGCTTTTGGTTCCACCCCTATAAGGTCTATTATTCTACTTTTGGGACTAGTGAGCTTAATGGGGATGCCCTATTCGATGCTTATGCCTGTTTTCGCTAAGGAGATACTACATGGAGGATCTCATACTTTTGGGTTCCTGATGGGAGCTTCTGGCATTGGAGCCCTGTCAGGTGCCGTCTACCTTGCTGCCAGGAAAAGCATTCTGGGGCTTGAGAAGATCATACCTTTATCATCGGCAACTTTTGGTGTCGGGCTTATTGCATTTTCTTTCTCTCACCTCTTTTACCTTTCGATGGCATTGATACTGATAGCCGGACTGGGGATGATTATGCAGATGACTTCAAGTAATACGATTATACAAACTATTGTTGATGATGATAAACGTGGCCGTGTGATGAGTTTTTATATGATGGCATTTGTAGGCACAGCTCCTTTTGGTAGTTTGCTTGCAGGCGGACTGGCAAGCAGTATTGGGGCACCAAATACTCTGATTATAGGTGGTGTTGCATGTATTATAGGTGCGATTGCCTTTGCCCGTAAACTTCCTGATCTTAGAAAAAAAATCCGTCCAATTTATGTCAGGCTGGGAATTATTCCGGAACTCTCCGCAGGAATTCAGTCAGCTACAGAATTAACCGTTCCACCAGAGAGATAGAACTCATCCGGCAAGTTCCCTGAACAGCGGCCACACGTCATTCGCTGGAAGGGGAGCGGTTATCACGACTGGTTCTTTCTTGACAGGATGTATAAAGCTTAGTCTTCGGGCATGGAGGCAGATACCACTATCCTCATTGGAACGCCTGTATCCGTATTTCATATCACCTTTCACCGGGCATCCTATGGCAGCAAGCTGGCATCTTATCTGGTGGTGTCTCCCGGTGTGCAGATCAACCGAAAGAAGGTAGAACCTGTCACTTCTGGCAATCAGGTTATATGTCAGGCTTGCCTCTTTGCTTCCCCTGACCATTTCATTGAAGGCATATGACTTGTTCTGTGATTCATTCTTTTTGAGATAATGGCTGATAGTCGCACTGTCATGGCCGGGCCGCTCACTTACTATAGCAAGGTACTCCTTGCTGATCTCCCTTTCGCGGAACATTCTGCTCAGGCGTTCATGTGCCTTTGATGTACGGGCATACAGTACAACACCGCTTACAGGCCTGTCGAGACGGTGGGGTATGCCCAGAAATACTTCTCCGGGTTTA
>JBJKPH010000285.1:0-18793 GCA_046706585.1 Bacteroidales bacterium
GGTTAAAGCCGTCATTTGCCCCTACCTGGAGAAATGTCACCTTTGTTTTTTTCCTTGAATACTGGTCGAGGAACTCATCAAGAGATTCGTTTTCGGGCCGGTAAAAATACCTGTAGTATGCCAGGAACAAAAAGTTTTCCGAGGCACTGAGATTGAAGATTAACTTCCTGTAAGATTTTACCAGTCGATATTTCAATGACGTTCTGCTCATTTGATAGATTAGCCTGATGGGTTAGCGGATACTCTTATTAAACGATATTTCTGAACCGGTCCGGTATTCTGACGATCGGTTTTTCTTTCAGCATACCAGGCTTGTTCCATGCATAAAAAGGTCTGAACATGCTCTCTCTCCGCCTGGCTTCCCTGAAAAACTTATCACCGTCAACCGGCTCACTGTTGACAATCAGATCGAAAAGTTCCTGTCTTCTTCCAAAGTGCCCTTCCCATCCCGAATCGATAAGTGACTGGTCTTTTGTTTTCCTGACTGACAATTCGTAATCCACCATCCCGAAGTGAAAAAGAAAAAGATTGTTGTCGATATGTAAATTACGTCCTCTTACCCTGTGAAAGCCCGAACCCCACTTTACAGGCCTTGTGGCCACAACGGCCTTGGTATACCGGGCTGACACATGTGCAAAGCTTCTCTGGCTCAGAAACGGTTTATCCGTATCAATTGCCTGTTCATCTTTTATATGCTGTCCTACATCAAGGCCAAGAGCCGACAGGGAGGTTCTCTTAACCGGTCTGGCAAGATACTCAGCCAGTGATCCGCCGGTATTTGGATCGACAACCAGTATCTCATCAATATCATGTGCAATAACAATATCATATCGTGTAAAAAGGGCACCGGCCATTCGCGATACCAGACCCGCCCTGTTACGATCTCCTTTCGACCGGCCAAGATCGATATGTGGAACCCTTATGACGTTTATCTTCCCATACTCCTCTTTCAATGGCTGTCCCTGCCCGTCAAGCACCAGGTACAGGTTCTCCTGACCAAGCTGAGCACCATAATAACTGATCCATTTTTCTATAAAAAAATCATCGTTCCTGGCCATCGAAACGGCACATATTCTTGGCTGTTTATTGTTGGACATTGATATTCAATTATTTCAATCCAAAATTGCTAAAAAAAGTCAAAAGCGATACATTTACAGTAAAAAAAAATGCCTCCTGATGTCAATACTCAATCAATTAATCCGATCGACGCAGTTATATTATGGGTTGATGGGAATGATCCGGTATTGGCTGAAAAGATGAGGAAAACTCTTGAAAAAGAGAATATCGGGACGAACCATCCCGGTGTGGCTTGTACCCGGTTTGCATCAAATAACGAGATCAGGTATTGTGTCTTCTCAATCCTAAAGTTTGCGCCGTTTATAAGGAATATCTTTATCGTCACCGACGGTCAGGATCCGGGATTGTATAAAGAAACAGAATTAAACTATCCCGGCAAATCAGGCAAGCTGAAGATCGTTGATCATAAAGAGATCTTCAGGGATTATGAGCAATACCTTCCATCGTTCAACAGTTCTGCCATTCATTCGCTTATCTGGCGTATCAACGGACTTTCTGATAATTTCATCTATTTCAATGATGATGTTATACTTGTAAGGGAGCATAAGCCCGAAGACTTCTTCATTAACGACAGACCGGTGCTCAGGGGCAAATGGCTGCTGCCACCCTATCTGAAGGTTGGCAAGAACAAGTTCAGGAAATTTATCTCCGGTATTCAATCCGGAAAAGCCGGCTATCAGCCAAAAATCTCATTTTATATAAGACAATGGATGACCGCTTCAATTCTCGGTTTCAGGGGAAAGTATTTCTTTCACTGCCACACTCCCCATCCCCTTAGCCGGGCCAGGCTTGAGGAATTCTTCCGGGAAAACCCTGATCTGCTGGTCAAAACAATTTCGCACCGGTTTCGCAGTCACGACCAGGTGCTGTCAACATCACTGGCCTATCATCTTGAGATACTTGCGGATAACCAGAACAGGGAGAAAATCAGGCTGGGGTATTTCCATCCGTGGTATAGTGAATCGCGCTTATTACGAAGGATCAGGCGCTGTGAAAAAGACCCCCTGATCAAAACAATATGTGTACAGAGCCTTGATCTGATCTCCGATGACCTGCGATCGACCCTTCTGTCCTGGATGGATGAAAAAACAAAACCCGAACCTGTCTTGCAGGTGAACAACATCGCGAATGACGATGTTATAAATAACATGCAACTAAGCAGTTAAAATTTATAATAGTTATCAAATTACAAATGGAGAAGTATAATGCTCCGGAAACAGATATGCCAATCGATGCAGTGATAGCATGGGTTGACGGGAGTGATCCGCAGCTTGCAGAGAAGAGAAGGTTTTACCTGAAAAAGGATGATGATGATAATAATACTTCGAAGGTTCTTTCTACACATTTTGCATCAAATAACGAAATCAGTTTTTGTGTATTGTCGATACTGAAGTTCGCGCCGTTTATAAGAAATATTTTTATTGTAACCGACAATCAGGATCCCAATATTTACGAAAAAGTCAGGAGCATGTTCCCCGAAAGGACTGACTCGATAAGGATCGTAGACCATAAGGAGATCTTTGAAGGATTCGAGGAGTATCTTCCGACATTCAACAGTATATCGATCGGGAACATGATATGGAGAATAAAAGGCCTTTCAGATAATTTCGTATACTTTAATGATGATGTATTCCTCATCAGGGAAGCCAAGCCCCAGGACTGGTTCATAGGCAACAGGCCCGTATTAAGGGGGAAATGGAAAATCCCACCATACAAAAGAATGCTGAAATACAGGCTCAGGGCAGCAATGATCAATCTGTTCAGGCGCAACGAAACATACCATCCCAGGTTATCATTTTACGGACTGCAATGGAAAGTGGCCAGGTTCCTGGGATTCAGGTGGAGGTATTTCTTCCTTTGTCATACCCCCCATCCGCTTAACCGTAAACGACTCGAAGAATTTTTCAATGATAACAGGGAACTGATGGAAAATAACATCTCATACAGGTTCAGGAGCAGCGATCAGTTACTGATGTCGTCACTTGCATACCACCTTGAGATACTGGATGGGAACAGGCAGTTTGCAAGGCTTAACCTGGGTTACCTTCACCCGACTTATTCCCACAGGCGGCTGGCAAGAAAGATCAGGTATTGCGAAAAGAGCAACAATATATTGTCGGTCTGCGTTCAAAGTCTTGATATGATGGAGAAAGAACAGCGTGAAAATATATTCAATTGGATGAAAAGGATACTAAATGTGAACGATCTGAACAGGGAAAACTAACATTGTCAAATTTGTTGCATATATGAGCGATGTTTCAGGGATACAATTAAGAAGCCCCGTTGATGTGGTTATAGCATGGGTCGATGGCTCCGATCCGCGGCTTTCAGGAAAGCGTCTCCGGTACATCAATAATCTCCCGGGGAAAAGATCAGATCCGGGTTCCCGGCCGACACGTTTTGCATCCAATAATGAGATCAGGTATTGCCTGTTGTCAATACTAAGGTTTGCTCCTTTCGTAAGGAACATCTATATAGTGACCGATGAGCAGGATCCGGGCCTTTATGATGATGTAAAAAGATGGTTCCCCGCGAAATCAGGTTCTTTAAAAATAATCGATCATAAAGAGATCTTCGAGGGATTCGAAAGCTTCCTCCCAACCTTCAACAGTATCTCAATAGGAAATATGATATGGAGGATCAAAGGGCTGTCTGAGAACTTTGTCTACTTTAATGACGACACTTTTCTTATCAGAGAGATCAGGCCCGAAGACTGGTTTGCCGGGAACGAACCTGTTTTGCGTGGCAAATGGGTGGCGGCACCCTATCCGAGGATCCTGTGGGATGATATTAAGATATTGATCAACAGGTATCTTGCAGGCAATAGCCACTACGTGCCAAGAGCGTCATTCCATCTGGGACAATGGCGATCGGCAGCCCTGCTGGGTTACAGGTTAAGATATTTCACCAACAGCCACACTCCTCATACGGTAAACCGTAAAACAGTTGAAGATTTCTTCATGGCCAACAGGGAATTGCTGGAAAAGAATATCTCGTACAGGTTCAGGCACCCCGGCCAGTTTACTTTTATATCACTGTCAAATCACCTGCAGTTATTATCGGGTAATAATAATATTGCATCGCCATCACTGGCATATCTTCAGCCTTACAACAGGCCGGAAGGTTATACCGAAAGGAAACTTCAGGCGTGCGCAGATAATGCTGATATTAAATACCTGTGTGTCCAGAGCCTGGATATGTGCAGCAGGGAGGATGAGAAAAAGATCTTTGACTGGATGGAGGAACTGCTGGGGATAAACAGCTCAGAAGAGCCTACTACTGAGCGAGGGTGAATATGCCCTTATCTCAAAACCCTCCCTTTATCATCTTATTATTAATTATTTTACCGGCCGGTCATAAGATTACATCCCCTGATATCACTTTCATCAAACCTGCCTGAAACAGAAAAACTTCCGTCTTCATAAAGGGTGCCGAGGTCAGATGTCTCGATAAACGAACATGAATGAATATTGGCAAGGTCAATAATATTAATACCGCCGTTGCTACCCTGCTGAAGATAGCTGAAAGGATCATGAGGATCGCGTATAAGCAGCTTCATCCATGGAGGAGTATTGTACCGTCCTTCTCCACTGCTGTATGCCTGGCTAAGCAATTCTGTCATACCATATTCCGAATGTATTGCCGGCACATTGAATGATCTGCTGAGCACTTCATGCAGTTCATCACGGGTTAACTCCCTCCTGCGCCCTTTCATACCCCCGGTTTCCATAACAATTACT
This sequence comes from Bacteroidales bacterium, assembly GCA_046706585.1. Taxonomy (GTDB): domain Bacteria; phylum Bacteroidota; class Bacteroidia; order Bacteroidales; family VadinHA17; genus JBJKPH01. The sequence continues at coordinate 4,818 of JBJKPH010000285.1, forward strand.
CCTGACAGGTCGGGAGAAAACCTCTCAGCGAGATCAAGCAAGGCAAAGCTCACTCCTATGAGTATTATCTTTCCTCCCCTGTTCTTCTGTTCGTTAATCCTGAAAATAAGTTCTTCATGATCATCCATATAAAACCCGCTTTTGACATTTCCGCATCCTTTCATCAGGTGTGAAACCATATAAACAAGGGATGAATCCTTTCGCTCAATATATGAAGGGAGAAGTGCAAACAGAGCATATTCAAACGGATCGTCGTAAAAAAGGTTAAAGCACCTGTTGAAGCTTTCCCGGTATAGATTGAGATCCTTTACATAATGATAGCTTCTCTCCGAACCGGTGGTGCCGCTGCTTGAGAAGACCCTGCCTGCCCTGAATTTGCCTGTTTTTACCTTGTTGTACTTAAATGCAGAAATCGGGAGGAAAGGGATATCCTCCACCTTGCTGACCGACGACACATCCCTGCCGATGTTATCTATGTATTGCCTGTATATCTTGTTGGATGAAGCCTGCAGTCTGAAAATTCTGAGAGCAGACTCCTCAAACTCATGCCCGGTTTTTATACCGAATATATTGTATGATTTGTCGCGTGTCATTCTGCAGGGAAGGTGGCTGTGCCATCCGGCTGTATCCGCCATCTGAAAGTGACCCTGGCATACGGACCATCAATTTCGTCACTGATAGTAACTTTTACTATCCTGATCTTTACATAATTCCCTTCCCTGGTTTTGAAAACCCATACCTGGTTCTCCTGCAGGTCATTGGCGTTCAATGTCCAGGTGTAATTTCCTACCTCTGTAAGTGATTCGTAGAATTCAATGGATTCCTGACCGGTGTCAAATTCCCCGGCAAGCGCAAACGATTCCACAAGATTTGGTGTATCGAACTTGGCCCCTGTTACTAATCCCCCGGCTGAAATAAGGGCATGTACTGTAATATCCTGCCCCGGAGTTGTTTCTGTTTTTACCTTTTCCCCAAGTTCAAATGAAAATCCTATGGCATAATAGAAAGAAGGAGAACTATACAGTATATTGTCGATTGTGTCGGTACCGGTTAGCCTTGGTCCGTCATCCTTTTTGCATCCATGCAAAACGGCAATAAGAAATATCCCTATAATAATGTATCTGCTCATCTGTACCAATCAAACGGTCTGAATGTTCCCCCTTATCGCTGATATACCCGGGAGAACCTTGCCCTCCATGTATTCAAGCATTGCTCCTCCACCGGTTGAAACATAACTCACGCTCTCTGCAAGTCTGTTCTTGTTGATGGCAGCCACCGAGTCGCCTCCTCCGATAAGACTGAATGCTCCTTTAGCAGTGGCACGCGCGATAGCTTTTGCCACTTCTGATGTGCCTGCCGAAAATTTTTCCATTTCAAATACACCCATCGGACCGTTCCAGAGCAGTGTGCTTGAACCTTCAATTATTTCACTGAAAAGAGCAATACTCTTCTCTCCGATGTCAAGACCCATCCAGCCTTCCGGCACCTCATCCACAGGAGTCACACATGAGTCAGCTTCAGCATCGAATTTATCACCATTGACACTGTCAACAGGCAGATACAAATTCACATTCTTCTCCTTTGCTTTTCTGATAATATCAAGTGCCATATCAAGTTTATCCTCCTCACACTGTGAATTTCCGATCTTTCCTCCTCCTGCCTTGATAAAGGTATATGCCATCCCGCCGCCAATAATAAGGTTATCGACACGACCAAGGAGATTTTCGATAATCAGTATCTTGTCAGACACCTTAGCTCCACCCATAATAGCAGTAAATGGTCTCTGTGCATCATTTATAACCCGGTCCATGCTTGCCAGTTCGCTGTTGATAAGGTATCCGAACATGCGCTCCTCAGGAAAAAATTCTGCAATGATAGTAGTTGAAGCATGTGCCCTGTGAGCAGTTCCGAATGCATCATTCACATAAACATCACATCCTTCACCCAGTTTTTGTGCAAAATCCCTGTCACCTTTTGTCTCCTCCTTGTAGAATCTAAGGTTCTCGAGCAACAATATCTCTCCCGGCTTAAGGTCTTCTTTGAGTGACAATGCCTGAGCGCCGATACAATCATCAGCAAAAAGTATCTCCTTCCCTGTAAGTGCTGAAAGTTCAGAGATCACGTGCCTGAGCGAATATTTTTCCTCGGGACCTTCCTTGGGCCTTCCAAGATGTGACATCAGCACTGCCGAACCTCCACCTTCAGTTATCCTGTTAATTGTTTTCAGGGCCCCTCTGATCCGCGTATTGTCAGTCACCCTGAAATCCCCGTCAAGTGGCACATTAAAATCGACCCTGACAATTGCTTTCCTTCCACTAAAATCATATTCCTCAATCCGTTTCATTTTGCACTCCATTAAAAATTTTAACCTTGATATTGTCCTGTATTGATACTCAGGAACACCCTGTAAAACTACTATTTTTTAGGCAAAAAACCGGTTGATTTTGCTAAATTTGTGACCACCAGTAAGGCTTTAATAATGAGGTTCAGCAGCATAACAGGACAGGATAGTATCAGGGAAAACCTTGTACGCTCTGTTAAGGAGGAAAGAGTAAGTCATGCCCAGATCTTTGCAGGCCCTGAAGGGAGCGGCAAGCTGGCACTCGCCATGGCATTTGCACAGTATATCAGCTGTCAGGACAGGGGGGCGGAGGATTCATGCGGAGTATGCCCTTCTTGTGTCAAGTATGAAAAACTTATTCATCCTGATCTTCATTTTGTCTTCCCGGTTATCAGGAAGGGATCAGCAGATCCTGTAAGCACCCTTTTTATGGATAAATGGCGCGAACTGGTACTTGGTTCACCCTATTTCAACCTTACCATGTGGCTTTCCCATATCGGTGTGGGAAATGAGCAGGGACTGATATATGCCTCAGAAGCTGCCGAGATTATTAAAAAGCTCAGCCTTAAAACATATGAATCGGACTATAAATCGATGATAATCTGGCTCCCGGAAAAAATGCATCCCGCAACAGCCAACAAACTGCTGAAAATGATCGAGGAACCACCCGACAATACATTGTTCCTGCTGGTATCGGAAGAGCCCGATATGGTGCTTCCAACCATTATGTCGAGGTGCCAGTTTGTAAGGATCCCCGGCATCGGTGTCAAACCCCTTTCCGAAGCAATAGCAGGTAAATTCAATATCGACCCGGAAAAGGCTAAATCGATTGCCCGCCTGTCACACGGCAATCTTCTGAGGGCCGAAGGACTGATAAATGAAGATGAATTGCGGGCATTGAACCTGCGGAATTTCAAGGAACTCATGAGGCTTTCATGGCAGAAGGATATCGTAAACCTGGCTGAGTGGGCCGATAATCTTGCATCGTCGGGCAGGGAGGCTCAAAAGAGATTCCTCACTTTCTCTCTCGGCCAGCTAAGGGAAAACTTTATGCAGAACCTGGGCCAGGATGCCAACAACCTTGTATACCTCGATGGAGATGAACAGGAGTTCGCAGGGAAATTCAGCAGGTATATACACAAGGGTAATATCGAACTGTTATCATCAGAATTTACAAAAGCACACACCCATATCTCATCAAACGGGAATGCAAAGATCATTTTTATGGATCTCGCCCTGAAGGTTACTGTATTTATCAGAAAGCAGATCTGATTTCCATAAATTATTGAATAATACCTAAATTATCACTAGTTTTGTCAATCTTCAACCTTGTGAAGATAGAGGAAAATAAACTGCACCTGTTGTGGCAGTAAACAAGGGTAGTAAGATGGAGAATGAGGAACTGAAACAACCGGACGAAGCATCTGCTGTTTTGTCCGATATTACATACAGGCCGGGAGAATATAAGCTTAATTCGTTTGACTGGCTGAAAAATATTCCCGCCGACCTGCTTGAAAGCGATATAGTCGAGGTCAGGTTCAAGAATACACGTAAAGGATTCTACCGGAATGTCAACGGATTGCGACTGGAAATTGGTGATGTTGTTGCCGTTGAAGCCTCCCCCGGTCACGATATAGGAAGAATATCGCTGACAGGCAGACTTGTAGACCTGCAAACAAGGTATCTTAAAGCGCTTCCCCACCCCGAGGAAATGAAAAAGGTTTACCGGAAGGCCAAGCAGGTCGATATAGAAAAATGGGAACAGGCTCGCAGCCTTGAAATTCCTACAATGCTCAAATCGAGGAAGATTGCCGAAGACCTTGGACTGGCCATGAAGATCGGTGATGTCGAATACCAGGGTGACAAGACAAAGGCAATATTCTATTATATCGCTGACGAAAGGGTCGATTTCAGACAGCTGATAAGGGTGCTGGCAGACGAGTTCAGGGTCAGGATCGAAATGAGACAGATAGGTGCAAGGCAGGAAGCCGGAAGAATAGGAGGCATTGGATCATGTGGAAGGGAACTGTGCTGCTCATCCTATATCAAAAACTTCGTATCGGTTACAACAGCACATGCCAAATACCAGGAACTCTCACTTAATCCCCAGAAACTTGCCGGACAATGCAGCAAACTAAAATGCTGCCTGAACTATGAACTCGACAGCTATATCGATACACAAAAAGGTTTTCCATCAAAAGATATGCCCCTCGAGCTGTTCGACAGGACAGTCTATTTTATTAAGACCGAAGTATATAAGGGACTATACTGGTACTCTTCAGATCCCGATTCGGGAATAAATATGACACCTGTACCTGTTGACAGGGTAAGAGAAATACAGGCGATGAACAAAAAAGGGGTAAAACCGCATAAACTCATCGAGAACGAATTCAATACCGAAAAGGATAAAGGATTCAGCGATGTGGTAGGGAACGACAGTATTACCCGCTTTGAGAACAAGAAAAGGGAAAAAGGCAAACGCAGGAATAAAAGGAAGTACAGGAACAATGACAGGAAGGGAAAGTCATAGAATCCTGATATTCACCATATTTACAACACTGGTTATAACGATGTTCCCGTCGTGCAATACCTCAAATATTTACTCCGAAGTCTTCACAATAACCGATTCATCATGGCCGATGTACCAAAAACCCCTGTTCAGGGCTCCTGTATCGGATACACTCTCTTCCTTTGACATTCTTTTTACTATCAGAAGTACATCAGATTACCCATACAGGAATATCTTCCTGTTTGTTACAACAGTATCCCCCGAAGGTTACAGTATAAGAGATACTGTCGAGTACCAACTGGCCGATGATAAGGGGAACTGGCTGGGAAAAGGTCTTGGAGATATTCACGACCTGTCGGTCCCGTTCAAACAGAATGTTATATTCCCGTATAGCGGAACATATAAGTTCGAAGTTCAGCAGGGAATGAGAATGGAGACACTGCCAGGAATAATGGATATCGGTATCCGTATCAGGTCTCATAAACCAAATTAATAAAATAGTCTTGGGCAAGAACAAACTTACAAGGTGGTCGGAAATGGAAGGATTCAGCCATGTTATCCAGCCTCCCTTCGAAGAGGTGTTCGGGAAAGATCACAGGCTTAAGGGAGAATGGAGCAGGGAATTCTTTGGTAACGATAACCCCATTGTACTTGAGCTGGGATGCGGAAAAGGAGAATATACAATTGCCCTGGCAAAAAAATATCCTTCAAATAACTTCATTGGGATAGATATCAAGGGTGCACGCATGTGGAAAGGAGCATCGATAGCCAAAAGGGAAGGGATAGGAAATGCCGCCTTCCTCAGGACCAGGATCGAGCTGATCAACTCATTCTTCGGTAAGGAAGAGGTGTCGGAAATATGGATCACCTTCCCTGATCCACAATTGAAGAAAAGAAGAAACAAAAAGAGACTGACAGGATCACTATTCCTGAACAGGTACAAAAGCTTCCTTAAACCAAACAGCACCATTCATCTTAAAACAGACAGCTTTGAACTGTATGAATATACACTGGCGCTACTTGAACATAACGGGGTCGGTATCATCACATCAACCGACGACCTTTACGGCGGAAGCATAGTAAATGATATTCTTACGGTGAGAACTTTCTATGAAGAAATGTTTATCAAAGAAGGAAAAAAGATAACTTATTTATCATTCAGGCTTTCACCTGACACAGAATTAACCGAATACGATAATGAAGAATGAGGGTTTCTTCAGTAAAGTTTATCAGGTTGCAAGGATGATACCCCACGGCCGGGTAACATCATACGGAGCCATTGCAAGATATCTCGGATCAGCAGGCTCGGCAAGAATGGTGGGGTGGGCTATGAACAATTCACATTGTGAAAAAGATTATATCCCGGCTCACAGGGTGGTAAACAGAACAGGCCTTCTTACCGGGAAACATCACTTTGGAAACTCTGGCACAATGCAGCAACTGCTCGAAAATGAAGGAGCGGTGATCGAGAACGACAGGATCCTCAATTTCAGCGAGATGTTCTGGGACCCCTGTGAAGAACTTGCCTGATTTTTTGAGATCTCTGAAAAAATATTTAAACTTGCTTCTTTAAATTTAATTTAAATAAAAACAAGGAGAATAATGTACTCAAGGGAACAGGTGATGGAGGCGTTGACCAGGGTGATATATCCCGGAAGCGATAATAATATCGTATCGCTGAAAATGGTTGATGAAGTAGTGGTTGATGGTAATGAGATCAGGATCGTGCTGAAAACACAAAAACAGAAAGATCCTGTAATGACCTCACTGAAACATGCATGTGTGCAGGCAATAAAAGACAACATGGGTCCTGATGCTGTTGTATCATCAGTTGAAGTAATATACCCTGAGCCCAGGGCTGAATCCAAAATAAAGGAAACCGGTTCCATGCCGGGGGTGAAAAATATAATAGCTATAGCCTCGGGAAAAGGAGGCGTAGGCAAATCGACAATAGCAGTAAATCTGGCTGTTTCACTTGCCGGTCTGGGATATTCAACAGGATTGCTCGACGCAGACATCTTTGGTCCCTCGGCTCCCAAAATGTTCAACGAAGAAAATTTCAGACCTGAGATAAGGAATGAGGATGGAACCGAGATGATCGTACCACTTGAAAAATATGGTGTAAAGGTCCTGTCGGTTGGCTTTTTTGTTGATCCTTCCGATGCTATCGTCTGGAGAGGACCCATGGCATCCAACTTCCTTAAGCAGCTGATGTTCCAGGGCGACTGGGGTGAACTCGACTATCTGGTAATTGATATGCCCCCGGGAACCAGCGACATACATCTTACACTGGTACAGGAGGTTGCCGTAACCGGCGCCGTAATAGTAAGCACACCTCAGGAAGTTGCACTTGCAGATGCTGTGAAGGGAATTTCAATGTTCACGACCGAAAAGATAAATGTTCCGGTACTCGGGCTGGTTGAAAATATGTCATGGTTCTCTCCTGCCGAGCTCCCCGGTAACAAATATTATATTTTCGGTAAGGAAGGCTGCAGTAATCTTGCCAGAAAAATGAATATCCCTCTCCTCGGACAGATACCGGTTGTCCAGGGTATATGTGAGAGCGGCGACTCTGGTGTGCCTGTGGCACTGGGAGAATCAGATACAGCAGTCGCATTTGAAAGCATGGCCAAAACACTGGTCCAAAAGGTCGGTGAGAGGAATGCGTCTCTCGAACCAACCAGAAGGGTTGAAATAAAGTAATGCCCGATATGGAAAAAGCTGATAAAAAAAGACTCCTCAAAAGGGTTTTGATAACACTCGACAGGGTCAGACCTTATCTGCAGTCTGATGGGGGTGATATCGAACTGATAGAACTTACCGATGACCTTATTTTAAAGGTAAGGCTGACCGGGGCCTGTTCGGGATGCCCTTTCAGTATGCAAACCCTCAAGGCCGGAGTCGAACAGGCCCTGCTGAAGGAAGTCCCTGAAATTGTAGAAGTGGTTGCAGTATAATTTCTTAATTTCATTACTTTTAGTTCTAAAAACATACTATAAACACTCACGCGAAGTTTATAAGTATAAACGGTAGATTTGGTGCCAGGAATTAAATCAAATAAAATACTTGCCATACTGTTTATCCTGGTAACAGGATATTCATGTTCTGTCGAGAAGAATACGAATCTCAGCAGATTTTTTCATAACCTCACTTCGCATTACAATATCTACTTTAATTGTTACCAGAGCTACGAGGAAGGAGTTCTGAAAATATCGGAATCGGCAAGAGAGGATTATTCAACCATTATGCCGGTTTTCCTATACAGTGATCCCGAAAATACAGCACCGGGAAGCTCATTCATGGATGTGGCTATCAGAAAGGCATCCAAACTGATAAGCCTCCATTCAATGACCGCCAGGCCCGAGGGAAAAAACAATAACAGGCCGGCCAGCGAAAAGGAACAGGAATTCAATTCCAGGAAGGAATACAACAACTGGGTTGACGATAGTTATCTGCTGATGGGAAAAGCCCAGGTATATAAAAACGATTATGAGGCAGCCAGGATAACCCTGATGCACAACATCCGTGAATCGATCGATCCTGACATTCAGGCTGAATCAACTATCTGGCTTTCCAAAGCTTATGTCGGGCAAAACAATTTTGTTGAAGCAAGGAGACTCCTCTCGGAGATGAATATTACATCGCTTTCACAGGCACTGCAAACAGAATACTGGCTTACCCTGACAGATATTGAGGTGAGACAGGATAACCTGGAGAAGGCGGCTCAGGATCACTCAAAAGCACTCGCTAAAATGCCCGCCAACTTTAACCGTAGCAGGTACACATATATCCTTGCCCGCATAACCGAAGAAACGGGTAACGCCTCTGAAGCCGGAAATCTTTATCGCGAAGTGCTCAGACTTAAACCTCCCTATGAAATGGAATTCAATGCACGCATAAACCAGGCTGGGGTTTTCGATGTAGCTACAGGTGATGCGGATGAAATGAAGAAAGGCCTCGAGAAACTGCTTAAAGATGCCAAGAACAGGGAATACCACGATCAGATATACTTTGCTCTCGGAAACCTCGAAATGAGAGAAGGAAATACCGAAGAGGCAATTAACTATTACCATAAATCAGCAGCCGCAAGTACTGTAAACAATAATCAGAAAGGACGTTCATACCTTGTTCTTGCCGAATATTACTTTAATATCCCCGATTATTTGAAGGCGCAGGTCTATTACGACAGTGCAGTTATTTCACTCGACAATAGCTACCCCGGTTACTCCGATTTCTATGACCGTTCACTTAACCTCAACGAGCTTGCGGGTTACCTCTCGGTAGTCGAAAGAGAAGACAGCCTGCAATATGTTGCTTCCCTTCCTGCTCCACAGCGTGAATCAATGATAAACGGAATAATCAGGCAGATAGAGCAGGAAGAAAGAAATGCTGAGATCCAGTTAGACGACAGGTATAATATGGGACAGTTCTATGAGAATGAAAGAAGGGCCAGGACAACAACCGAAATGAGCGGGAAATGGTACTTCTATAATCAGGCTGCACTCACTTTCGGAAGATCGGAATTCAGGAACAGGTGGGGCCAGCGCCCACTCGAAGATAACTGGAGAAGAGCCAACAAGTCAAGAACCGCTGCAGGAGGACAAACAGAAGGGCAGGGACAGGTGCCGACCGATACCGTAAGTAACTCCCTTAATCCGAAATCACCTGAATATTACCTCAAAGATCTGCCCCTCACCGACTCCCTGGTTGAAATATCAAATGATAAAATAGCAACTGCACTCTTTAATGCGGGAAGGGTCTTCCGTGAAAGGCTAAACGATAAAGCCAGATCAGGCGAGACATACAGTGAATTATTGTCGAGATACCCCAACAACCCACTTGTGCCGGAGGTTCTGTATAACCTGTACAACATGACAAAGGATACCGATCCGGCACAGGCACAAAGATACAGGGACAGGCTGATAAATGGATACCCCGATTCAGAGTTTACCCTTATACTTGTAAACCCCGAATACCTGCAAATGAAGCAGAAAGCAGCCGAAAGGGCGGAAACACTATATGACCGGGCTTATGATGCATGGCAGGGTAATGATACCGCACTGGTAGTATCAATATGCGACTCAGCCCTCATCGAATTTCCCGGCCATGAGATAACACCCAGATTTATGCTGCTGAAGGCATATGCAATGGGACCGGGAATTGGTGAGCGTGAGCTGAAAGAACAGCTTACTGCTATCACGGGGAAATTCCCAGATACCGAAGAGGCCAGACGGGCATCGGAACTGATCGATTATCTGAATGCCAGTGTCCCTGAATTAAAAATAGAAGAGGAAAAACAGATCGCCGGCGAAATATATACTGTCGATACTTCAGGCCCCCATTTCTTTATACTTGTAATAAAGAATAAATCGCTGGATGTAAACAGGCTTACTTTTGATGTAATTAACTATAATATAGATAATTACACAAACGAAAACTACAGCACACGCGGAGAACTGATTGACGATGACCATATAAGGATATCCGTTGGTCCACTCCCCGACTATGAGACAGCCTTAGCATATTACTCGTTGTTTGATCCGGGTAAAATACTAATGAACACGGGAGGTGCAGAAGTACTGAAATTCCTTATCTCCCCTGCTAATCTGGAAACCCTTAACCGCGACCGGAACCCCGACAGATACCGGTTGTTCTTTATGGAAAATTATAAACCGGACAACAATCCGGGACAATGATTTTAACTGAACGGAGGAAATGAGAAAAATAAAGATATTATGGACCGATGATGAAATAGAGGTGCTTAAGCCTCATATTATTTTCCTCTCTGAAAAAGGGTACGAGGTTGACACATGCTCAAATGGCCTCGACACCCTCGAAATGGTGGCAAAGAACAAGTATGATCTTGTTTTTCTTGATGAACACATGCCTGGTCTCAGCGGGATAGACACACTTAAGGGAATTAAGGAATTATTACCCGATATGCCCGTAATAATGATCACGAAGAGCGAAGAGGAGAACATAATGGAGGCGGCAATAGGATCGAAAATAGCTGACTACCTGATCAAACCCGTCAAACCAAATCAGATACTGCTGTCTATTAAGAAAAATATCGATAGCGCAAGGCTCGTAACCGAACAGACCACAACCGATTACCAGTCTGAATTTGGAAAGATCAGAACTATGATCGACACAGCCTCTGGATACAGCGACTGGATAGATATTTACAGGAAGATAACCCATTGGGATATTCAGCTCGACAAAGCTGATGATCCGAACCTGCGTGAGATATACCGTATGCAGGAGCAGGAGGCAAACAGCGCTTTTGTAAAGTACATTTCAAGGAATTATCCCCGATGGTTTGGTCAGGATCCTGGCGACAGGCCTTTGATGAGCCACGACCTGCTGGAAAGGAAAGTATTTCCGTTATTGAAGCAGAAAGAAAAGGTATTCCTTGTAGTTATCGACAACCTCAGGTATGACCAGTGGAAAGTGATCTCAAAAGAGCTGGCAGGCAGTGCAAGGATATCCGACGAATCGCTCTATTTCAGCATCCTGCCTACTGCCACCCAGTATTCAAGAAACTCTTTGTTCGCAGGAATGATGCCGCTTGAGATAAGCCGGCAGTTCAGCGAAATGTGGATCGGGGACGATGAAGAGGAAGGGAAGAACAACTTTGAAAAACAATTCCTTGCAGCTAATCTCGAACGCAATTCACTTAAATGCAACTGGAGTTACCATAAGATCAATGACAATAACGCAGGCAGGAGACTGAATGAAAATCTTTCCGACCTTCTTGACAAAGACCTCAATGTTCTTGTATATAATTCGGTTGACCTCCTGTCGCATGCCAGGACCGATCATACAGTTCTCAGGGATATCGTATCTGATGAACCGGCCTTCAGGTCCCTGACCCGGTCATGGTTCATTCATTCACCCCTGCACGAACTGGCAAAGGCCCTGGAAGGGAAAAATGTGAAAATGGTTATTACAACCGACCATGGTACGATAAGGGTCATTAACCCGGTAAAAGTGATCGGCGATAAAAAAACTTCTCCGAACCTGAGGTACAAGACAGGTAAAAACCTTGATTATGATCCGTCGGAAGTATTCGGTGTTCAAAACCCCAGGGATGTGATGCTGCCCCTTTCGAATGTGTCATCAAAATATATTTTCGCCGGTAATTATGATTTCCTTGTATACCCGAACAATTATAACCACTTTGTAAACTATTACAGGAATACTTTCCAGCATGGCGGGATCTCCATGCAGGAAATAATGATCCCGGTTGTTACAATTGAACCCGTTTAGCTAATGGAGAAGATCGTTATCAGTGGATTAAACGAACTGCAGGAGGCTGCAGGGAAACTGATCATGGCAACCCCGGGTAAAAAAATTTATGCCTTTTACGGCTCTATGGGGGCCGGGAAGACAACACTTATCAAGGCTGTCTGCGAAAAGCTTGGCTCAATAGATACGGTTACCAGCCCTACCTTTACAATAGTAAATGAATATTTCCTGAATAATGGCGGATCGGTATACCATTTTGACTTTTACCGGATTGAAAAGATGACGGAAGTATTCGACATAGGCTTCGAAGAATATATCGGCTCAGGTAAACACTGTTTTATCGAATGGCCTGAAAAGATCGAAGAGTTACTGCCCCCGGAAACTGTAAAGGTGATTATCACCGAAGGCGATGACCATGCCAGGTACATCGAAATTTCCTGAAAAGATCATCTTGAAATGAATATTGCTGCTCAGAGTAAAATAATTTACCTTTGAGTAAATCTTTTACCCTAAGAGAGATGAACGAGCTCAATAAAAATGAGAAATATGGTATCCGGAATGCTGCCTTTATGCCAAGGGAAGAGCAACTGGAGACAGCAAGGAAACCGAAAAAGCTCACTGTCGGTATCCTTAAGGAAAGTGATCAAAACGAAAAGAGAGTGCCTCTCACACCCGAGGCAGTGAATATCCTGGTTGAATCAGGGAACGAAGTAATGGTTCAGCAAGGTGTCGGGGAGGGATCAAGATATAGCGATAAGGATTACAGCGAGAACGGGGCAAGGATAGCAAAAAATACCGAAGAAGTGCTCCATGCCGACCTGGTAATAAAAGTTTCAACTTTTACCGCTGCCGAAATTGCAAGCCTGAGAGGGAGACAAACAATATTATCATACCTGAATGTTCTCAAGCAGACCGATGATAACCTGCGTGAGATGATGAACAAACATATCACTGCCATTGCTTTCGAAAAGATCAGGGATCATCACGGAGAGATCCCCGTTGTGGAATCAATGTCAGAGATCAGCGGCGTTACATCGGTACTTATAGCATCGGAATACCTCAGCAATCTTCACGGGGGAAAGGGTGTAATGCTGGGAGGCATTGCCGGGGTTACTCCTACCGAAGTGGTTATTATGGGAGCCGACACAGCGGGTGAATATGCTGCCAGGGCCGCCCTGGGACTGGGCTCGGTGGTGAAAGTGTTCGACCAATCGGTACATAACCTCAGGAGATTTCAGTCGATAGTCGGCCAGCGGCTGCAAACCTCGGTTTACCATCCACAGGTGCTTAAAAAAGCCCTTAAGTCGGCCGATGTGCTTATAGGAACAAAACAAATTGATGAAACCAGACAATGGTACATCATAACCGAGGATATGATAATGCTGATGAAAAAGGGCTCGGTGGTTATCGATCTTTCAATCGACCGTGGCGGCTGCATCGAAACGACTGAATGCCGCGAACTCGAAGATCCGGTATACGAAAAACACGGAGTAGTACACTTCTCAGCATGGAACCTTCCTTCGCGTGTCGCCCGCACTGCTTCAATTGCATTCAGTAATATCTTCACACCACTTATCCAGGAGATAGCCGATTCGGGCGGACTGGACCAGATGTTGCGCATTTCTCCCGGATTAAGGGAAGGAGTATATATATACAGGGGTATACTTACCAATCAGAACCTTGGAAATAAATTCGGACTCCTCTCAAAGGATATTGATCTTCTGCTTGCAGCTTTCTGATCAAACTTTCATATCAACTGATGCCCTGTTGCCGGCTACCCTGAAAGAGTATTCCGCACCATTACACAACGCCCTGTTGTCGTTGATATGCCCGGCAGGAAAACCGAAATCAACCGGATAATCAAACGCGGCTACAGAC
>JBJKPH010000286.1:0-16104 GCA_046706585.1 Bacteroidales bacterium
CATAATAGCTCTTCTCCTTCCCGTTTTTCATTCCCCTGATCCGGCACCCTATCGATGTCCATCCTGTATAGTTCTCTCCCAGTTCGCCAGGATCAGGCAGTACAGCCTTAAGGAATTTTAACGGCACTATCTCTTTCCCTTCAAAAAGGACCGGTTCTATACCTGCCATTCCAATGTTCTGAATAACCCTCAGATGTGTAAGGTACTCCTGCCCGAAAGTCATCCAGAACCTTGCCCTTTTAATGGTTGGAAAGTTCTTTACTAACGATTCCAGTTCTTCATGGTAAATAAGGTATGATTCCTTCGGACCAATTTCAGGGTAATTCAGTGGCTTATGAATCTCATGAGGTTCAGTCAGTTTCCATTCCCCGTTCTCCCAGTATTTACCTTTCTGGGTCACCTCCCTGATATTAATTTCAGGATTAAAGTTAGTGGCAAAGGGTTTCCCATGATCACCGGCGTTACAATCAACGATATCCAGATACTCGATAGAATCAAAGTGATGTTTAGCGGCATACGCAGTAAAGATACTTGTAACTCCCGGATCGAAACCACAACCTAGAATTGCAGTTAGCCCTGCTTCCCTGAACCTTTCTTTGAAAGCCCACTGCCAGCTGTATTCGAATTTCGCCTCCCCGGGAGGTTCGTAATTGGCTGTATCGAGGTATGATACCCCTGTTTCAAGGCAGGCTTCCATAATATGAAGATCCTGGTAGGGCAAGGCAACATTTACAACAAGATCAGGATTAAATGACCTGATAAGACCCACAAGTTCAGGAACATTATCTGCATCCACACCGGCGGTCCGGATCCTTCCGCCGCCAATAGCTGATGCTATTGCATCGCATTTTGCCCTGGTCCGGCTGGCCAGCATTATCTCCTGAAAAACATCAGGCAGGGAAGCCATCTTGTGAGCCACCACAGTACCAACACCTCCTGCTCCTATAACAAGTACTTTACTCATTGCTGAATTATGTTAATCTACAAATAATTAAGACTCTTTTACTATACTCATTTAGAGGGCCACAAAAATATTAAAAAAACAAAACCCTAATACAAATATTGATATTATTGCAAATTAATTTTACCCTCTCTTACCATATCCCTGCACAGTTGCAGTCCTTCGGGCCTGCCAATATCGATCCAGTAACCGCTGTCATCCCTCAGTGTATTCACTTTTCTTTCTTTCGCAAGCTCAAGGTACACAGGTCTTAGCGAATACTTTCCCTCCTTCATTATACTGAATATACCGGGTCTGATAACTGAAACTGCAGAAAATGCAATTTCGCTGTTATTTATATTACCGGCCACTATTATCTCTTCTCCCGACATCCTGTTTCTCCAGCCGGAAAGGTATCCCTCGTGGTCGACCAGGAAAACCCTTTCTCCCGGCCTGTCCCTTGTTGCAAGGGTAGCAGTTGCACCGGTAGTAATATTATGATCGTACAGATCCTGCAGTTTGTTATCAGTGATAATATCTCCGTTGTATAGGTAAAACGGATCCTTACCAAGAAGTCTCCTTGCATGATAAAGACCTCCACCTGTTTCAAGAAGTTTATTACGTTCATTTGAGAACATAAGCTCCACACCTACCCTGCCTGCTATTTCCGTACCTTCCTGTTCAACCCTGTCAGCCATGTAATGGGTGTTCATGATAACAGTATCACAACCGGCATCCTTCAGCTTAACTAGTATCCATTCGAGCACTGTAAATCCACCAAGGTCAATAAGTATCTTTGGCCGTTCACGTGTTTCTGAACCCAGCCTGGTCCCATAACCGGCTGCCATGATCATTGCTTTCATACAGTTATAGTTCTATATTGCCCTGATAAGATCTCACACTTCTGTTCAATTCGGTAATTCAAACTCTTCAAGTCGCGGAATAGTGCTAATTACCCTGAATAGTTCAGGATACTGATTCTCCATGCCATTTTCCTTCATTAGTGAACTTATATCCCTCACTGCAGGAGGTATACTCTGAATAAAACCAGGTTTATGTTCAAAAATCCCCCTGTACCCGTAAGCCCCCAGGGCCTGCATTATCCTTATCAGGGCAAAAGCCGGATAGAAAGATCTCAGAACTGATTTATCCTCTCCTGTTATTCCTGAGAAAATACCAATATAGTAGTCAAGAAGCTCCTTCCTTACCTCTGCCGATAATTCTGCTTTCGAGTCATAAAGAAGCGATGTTATGTCGTATTGGGGAGCCCCTGTCCGCCCTCCCTGATAATCTATAAACCAGGGATTACCGTCAACCAGCATGATATTTGACGACTGAAAATCACGATACAGAAAATATTTCTGCCCTGCCCCGAGCAAAAGATCTGCCAGTCTGACAAAGTCCTTTTCCAGTTCCTTTTCATTTACAGGTACTGCAACCAGCTTCAGGAACATATACTTGAAATAGTTCATATCCCACAACATCGACTGACGATCAAAACTTTTTTGCTGATAGCAGAGACTGAGATCCAGTCCTTCTATTCCGTCAACCTGGAACCTGACCAGCGAATCAATGATACTTCTGTATACTTTCATGAACCGGCTGTCAAAACCATTTTTCTCCCTCCTGTTGTTAAGCCATGAAAAAAGGCTGATATCTCCCAGGTCCTGCATAAAATAGATATGATCCGACCTGTAATACCTGTAAACCACAGGTACCTGCAATCCTTTCAAGGCAAAATGACCGGTAAAACCGGTAAATGCATCGTTCTCCTCAACCGACGGGTTGTAAACACCAATAATTTTGTCTCCATCGCCCTCCAGCCTGAAATATCTCCTGTCTGAACCCGACCTTGGTAAGGCTGCTGCTTCCAGTGGGTCCTTTCCCCTGAATTCCCTGTATTTTTTAAGTATTTTCTCTCTTTCAGTCATGATAATGTCGAAACCAGCAGTTTAAAGTTCAACCAAATTTATAAAACACCAGCCGATAAACCTAGTCTATTTTACCGGTATCCGGGATTTGTAAATATATGTACTATGTACTATGGTCTATGGGCTATGTACTATGGGCTATGGTCTATGTACTATGGGCTATGGGCTATGTACAATGGTCTATGTACAATAGACTATTTCTATGTGAAATGGGACATGGTTATTATTTGGAATGCTGGAATGCAGGGCGTTGGGCATGGGGCAGGGAGCAGGGAGAAAGCCTTTTTATTACCCTCTCTAACGACCATCGTACCGCCATACTGTCGTACCGCCGTACCATTCCTCACATCTCTATGCTAGTTCCGCTCTGCGCCGATATTTTTTGTATTTTTGATAAATTTAATAACCGGAACAGATAAATGAAGAACAGGAATATTTTTATCCGGTCCCTGGTCATACTGTTAGTAGTTTCAAATCACCTGTCATTAACGGGACAGGCAACAGACCCGCCTTTTCTCGAATATCTCAATCATCCCTGGGTGGATTCGGTGGTCAATACCCTTTCGCCTGATGAAAAAATAGCTCAGAGTATCTGGCTGGCAGAATGGTCGAACAAGGATATTGAACACTATGTTCAAATGGCTGAACTGGTTTCAAAATATGAGCCCGGAGGCCTGGTATTTTTCCAGGGCACGGCTGCAAAACAGGTTGAACTGGTCAACATGTACAATTCAAGATCGAAGGTTCCATTGGCCATAGCACTCGATGCAGAATGGGGTGCCGGGATGAGACTCGACGGTATCACTGATTTCCCTTACCAGATGACCCTTGGAGCCATTCGCGATGATTCGCTGATATACAGGATGGGATCGGCTGTCGGCAGTCAGCTTGCACGATCGGGTGTAACCATCAATCTGGCACCTGTTGCCGATATCAACAATAACCCTTCGAACCCGGTAATTAACTATCGCTCTTTCGGTGAAGAGGCCGGTAATGTCTCAGGCAAAACCATAATGTATTTTATGGGGCTGCAGGATAACGGGATCCTGGCCACTGCAAAGCATTTTCCCGGTCACGGCGACACGGAGACTGACTCACACTACGCTCTCCCGGTACTAAAACACTCCAGAGAAAGATTCGACACTCTTGAACTGGTTCCTTTCGCAGCATTGATCAATAAAGGTATTGGTGCAGTTATGACTGCCCATCTGAGCATACCGGCATTTGATCCTGACCCGGATAAGGCATCAACCCTTTCCGAAAATATCGTGACCGGATTGCTGAGGGATTCTCTGGCCTTTAAAGGACTGATAATCAGTGACGCCATGAACATGAAAGCCGTGACCGATTATCGCGGGCAGGGTGAAGCATGTGCAATGGCCTATGCTGCAGGGAACGATGTACTGGAATATGTTACAGATATAGGAAGTGCTGTGGCAGCCATTAAGGATTACAGGGATAGGGGCCTGATATCTGACTCAGATATCGAATTGAAATGCAGAAGGATACTGGCATTCAAATATTGGAGCAGGCTGAACCTCCCCTCAGAGACCGGCACAGACAATATCGAAAGAGAAATGGATCCTCCGGAGAACCAGGCGTTAATAAGGGAGTTATTTGCCTCTTCACTGACACTTCTGAACAATAATAACAATATAATACCTATCAGGCAGCTAGACAAGACCAGGATAGCGGTTCTGTCGGTAAATGGTACCCAGGGCTCGTCATACGAAAAAATGATAGCCAATTATCTGCCGGTGGATAAATATTACTGGAATGAGAATGGAGGGAACAGCAGCAGGTTATTTCAAAGTTTGTCGGAATATGACCTGGTTATTACCGGGATCTTCGGAACCGATCAGCGTCCCGGCAAAAACTACGGGATAACCCCTGCCCTTTCTGAATTTCTGGATAAGCTGACAGATAGTAACAGAACGATCATCACCTATTTCGGAAATCCTTATGCGATAAATTTTATTCCGTCACTTAACAGATCAGATGGATTATTACTGGCATACCAGGACAGTAAGCTGGCAGAACAGGTTGCGGCACAAATAATTATGGGAGGTCTGGGTGCCCACGGCAAGTTACCGGTAACTATAAATAATGATTACCCTGCCGGTTTCGGGCTTATCTCTCCGGGGAATATCAGGATGCAGTTCGGATTTCCGGAGAACGCAGGTATATCTTCAGCCAGGCTGACCAGAAGTATTGATTCGCTCGTATCAACAGGTCTTGATTCGGGTGCCTATCCGGGGTGCGAGGTTATGGTGGCCAGGAAGGGTATTGTGATCTTTGACAGTGCGTATGGATACCATACATATGAAAAAAGGATTCCCTCGCGCATCGGTGATATTTATGATCTGGCTTCGGTAACAAAGGTAACCGGTCCTTTGGCAGGTTTAATGGTGCTCGATCAGGAAGGTCTCTTTTCGCCCGATGGTGAATTAGAAGATTACCTTCCCGAAATGAGGGGCTCCGATAAGGCACATATCATGATGAGTGACATCCTTACACACCAGGCCGGACTGGAAGCCTGGATACCTTTCTGGAAGGAGACAGTCAGGAAAGACGGATCGTACAAAAAAAGAAGTTACAGTACCCGGGAAAGCAGCAGATATCCGTATGAAGTATCAGAAGGATTATTTGTAAACAGGAAATACAGGAAAAAGATCTATCGCGAAATTAAGAGATCGCCACTGGGTGAGAAGAAATACCTCTACTCTGATCTCGGCTTTATCCTGATGCCAAAACTTATCGAAGAGGTTTCAGGATCAGAGTATGAACAGTTCCTGCGCGATAATGTCTATCACCCTATCGGAGCTTACGATATAGTACAGTATCCCCTGATGTATTACCCGGTTGAGAGGATAGTTCCTACTGAAGTTGACACCCTTTTCAGAGAAAGATTAATATGGGGTTATGTGCATGATGAAGGTGCGGCGTTAATGGGTGGCTACTCTGGCAATGCAGGATTGTTTGCAACTGCCCTGGACATGATGAAACTCTTCGAGATGTACAGGAGAATGGGAAGTTACGGTGGAGAGCAGGTACTCGATCACAATATCCTTGAGGAGTACACAGCCTGCCGGTTCCCGGATAATAATAACCGACGCGGACTGGGTTTCGATAAACCCCAACTGGTTGACGATGTTACCGATCCTTCCCATATATATCCCTGTCCCGGTGCCTCAGCCTCCGGTTTCGGACATTCGGGCTTTACAGGCACGTTCGTATGGGTTGACCCGGAGAAGGAGATAACCTATGTTTTCCTGTCAAACAGGGTATACCCTACCCGTGACAACAACAAACTCGCTAATCTGAATATCAGGACCCTGATATTGCAGTCAATAATTGATTGTGTTTCTGATTGATCTCTCAGCGATCTGAGGAAAAATGCTCCCTCACCCTTGCTATCATCTGCTTTTCAGTCATTCTGCCTGCCGGCTCTATATATACCGAAGGCTTATTCCTTCTGCTGAACAGCAGCTTGTTCAGTTCCTGCTTGGCTTCGGCAGGACCGAAAAGATAAATACCATCTGCTTTGTTTACTCTTTCAGCCAGATCCCTGATATAGGAATTTATCTGTTGCCTCCGTCTGTTGGTTCTCTTCTTTGAAGGGTTGTACAAAGCACCTCCGATCCTCGAAAATTGCTTTGTTTCACCTTCAAAGCGAACCCTTGATTCAACATTGGACTCAATCCTCTCTATATCCTGAGTCCCTTCCTTTAAAGTGATTACATAGGCCTTCTCATGGTCAAGCCATATCCCAACTTTCTTGCTCATAAATCAAAAATTTGATTAATACCCTTGTAAATTCAACCGACTATTAATATAAGAAATCTGTTAATGAAAATCAAATAAAAATGGCAGTTTCATTCCCCCTGAATTATGATATTTACGATAATTTAAAATCTTAACTTCGCAGCCAGGAAAACAGGTATATTATGACCTGATCTGTTACTAAAAGTGATAAACATATGATTAATTCAATAAGTGAATTATCAGGTGCCTCTACAGGTGTCGCAATCTATTTCACAAGTCCTGACTGCAGCGTGTGCGCAGGACTGAAGCCAAAGATCAGGGAAATGATTAAATCAGATTTTCCCGGTTTGAACTACCACGAGATCGATGTATCCGGTTATCCGGCACTGGCAGCGGAAGCGATGGTCTACTCAGCCCCCACTATTATTGTATGGTTCGAAGGAAAAGAATACATTAGGGAAAGCAGGCTAATCTCTGTACCACAATTGGAAGAAAGGATCAGGAAGTACTATGAAATGCTCTTTGAATAATGGATCTCCTACTAACCCGTTGTCGCTGATATTCATAGTAAAGGTCGGGATTGGAAATCCCTCCCTAACGGGTAAGGGGTGTTGTCGCTGATCTCATACTAACCCGTTGTCGCAGATCTCCGAATCTGCGACTCATGGTAAAGGTCGGGATTGGAAATCCCTCCCTAACGGGCAAGGGGTGTTGTCACTGATATTCATGGTAAAGGTCGGGATTGGAAATCCCTCCCTAACGGGCAAGGGGTGTTGTCGCAAAATTCCGAATCTGCGACATTACCAGATTAAGTTACTTATCCGGATTCGGAGATCCGGACCAACACAAAGTAGTTCGGTTAAGGCTTGTTGTCCCATTACCCCATTACTCCATCATCCCTTACCTGCAGGCATCACTCCGGGATTAAAATTCTGTCAAATAGATAGTACAAAATAAAAAATTAGTTATTTTTGCACCCGCTAAGGGATAACTATCCCGAATAGTATAAATTGACCGGTGGTCTTCTGACACTGGATAAGTGTTCTTTTCATTATTGAAGAATAGTTATTGCCCAGATGGCAGGGCCGAGTGGTCAGAAAATGTCCGGTGGACATTTTCAGCGAGGAGCCAGAAAGTGTTGTGGCTTCCGCCATCAGGGACGAAAGAATATAAGAAGTATAGATAAGAAGTTCTTTTCATTATTGAAGAATAGTTATTGCCCAGATGGCGGAATTGGTAGACGCGCTAGTTTCAGGGACTAGTGTCAGCAATGATGTGCAGGTTCGAGTCCTGTTCTGGGCACAAATGAATTATATTAAAAAGTTCTTTTATTTATAGAGAATTATTACTGCCCAGATGGTGAAATTGGTAGACACGCCAGCTTGAGGGGCTGGTGCCGGTTACGGTGTGCAAGTTCGAGTCTTGTTCTGGGCACAAAATAAAAGATCCCGCGATTGTGGGATTTTTTTTGATCACTGCTATTGTATCATAAACCGATGATGATCCCGTGGCGGACCTCCTTCTCAGGACATCCCGGGCATGTACCAGCCGGTTTCAGGATACCTGTCAGGCCCTGATTCCCTCCTTGTAAGGAAACGGGGACCCCCGAAATCCCAGGAGAGAAAACTCACCCTCATCATATTAATAAATACCTCCATTGTATGTTCAACTGCCTTAGCTGATATTCCGGTCATTATCAGGCCAATACTCTCTATAGCTATTACCCTTGGTATGTCTCCGAATGATGAAATAAATTGCCTTATACGGTACTGTACATCTTCACCCGGTGTCATATAAAGATAATTTGCACCGCAGTTAATGACGTTATCGGGTGTCAGGGGCCTGCTTACGAAGGCAAACGACCTGGAATCCCTGATGAAGTGATCGGCCAGTTCGCTGCCATAAAAGAGTACCGACCGCCCTTTCATTTCGGGCAATTCTTCAACTGCTCTAATAAATGAGCGGCTGTATCTGCCTGGCTCACACCTTTCTGATGAAGGAAGTGTTCTAGACGAGTATTTACTTACCTTCTGTATGATCATTGAATAAATATCTCTCACATCATCACATGTATCACCACCTACCACCACACCATGATTCTGCAATAACATTACCGATGGTCGTCGCTCATTTTTCGAAGCTATTTTTTTCAGTTCCGCTTCCACCCTTCTGAACAGGAGGTACCCCGGATCGGAATACTCAATATACAGAACTTCTTTGCCAAATATTTCGCGTGCTATCTCACCCGACCTCCTTGAGCATAACATGCCGTTTACAAGAGTAGGGTGAGTATGAACAACAAAAGGATATTCGAAAAGGTTGTGGAGTAATGTCTCTACTGATGGTATAAGGCCTCCCGGATCAACAGAGGCTGCTTTAAGGTCTGATCCGATCCTCTCATCCCTTACCGAACGATCCTCTCCATAATCTGTTTTCGAAATTGCATCAAGTCTGCCGCGATCGAGTACAACAAATTCATCTTTACTTATAGTACCAAGGGGAATGCCACTTGCCTTGACCCAAATATTCTTTTTATCTTTGAAAGAGGTATTACCTCCCGTACCATTTACATATTCGGGATCCGATCCGAAATCCCTTGACAATTCTATCAGCTGGTTTAATTTACTGTCCATTCACTTAAATCAGTTTTCTTTTTTACCCTAAAACAATAAGCCACAATATAAATATTAAGATTAACTCAGGCTATGTTGTAAAGTATAAACGCCCTGCATTGTTATCATAATTGATCATTTTCTCTTCAATACGGTACATATAAGTGTCCGGGATCAAGTATCCGGCTATCACAGGTATCGTCAAATGATAAAGGGCTAATGGAAAAGATGGCCTGGTAACACGGAGCTGATAAGCCATAGATCTTAAAATGAGATCAAAAATCTTAATGAGCTTCGCCATAAACGATATTAACTATTACAAATGATCAAACATTTTCCTATATTTGTCCCCTGAAAATTATGATCAACAGTAATAAACATACAGACAATAAACACAATGCTCCTGAAACGCAGGTATGATATTGTTTCTGTATCAAGATTCATTAACAGGCCTGCAAACGCAGGCCTTTTTATTTATTATAAATGAAAGTATTAAAATTTGGAGGCACCTCGTTAGCAACACCTGAAATGATCAGGAATCTGGTTGGACTGACTGTAAACAGTGACAGGAAGATAGTTGTATTGTCGGCCATGGCAGGCACAACCGATGCTCTTGTTAATATTACAAACTTGCTGTACGAAGGACGAAAGAAAGAGGCTTCGGAGATGAATGAAAAGCTCAGGAAGGTGTACTATTCTGTAGCAAAGGATCTCTTCAGCAAGGCTGAATTTCTGAAAGAGGCAACTGAAATGATTGACAGTCATTTTGATCATGCAAGAGAATATACACTAAAGGTCTTTTCCAAAAAGGAAGAAAAGGCGATACTGGCAAGAGGTGAACTGCTGTCAACGGCCCTGTTCCATATTTATGCCCGTCAGTCGGGGATTGAGGCCACTCTGATGCCTGCACTGAACTTTATGAGGATCGACAAGGATGGTGAGCCTGATATGTACTATATAACTGAAAACCTGAAACGTGAACTTGAAAAGCATAGCAGCAGCAACCTGATCATTACACAGGGATTCATCTGCAGGAATGCATATGGTGAGATCGATAATCTTAAGAGAGGTGGCAGTGATTACAGTGCCACTATAATAGGTGCTGCAATAAAAGCTTCTGAAGTTCAGATATGGACTGATATCAACGGGATCCATAATAATGATCCGAGATATGTTGATACCACAAATGTAATAAGAAGACTATCGTTTGACGAAGCGGCCGAACTGGCGTATTTCGGGGCAAAGATCTTACATCCGACAAGTGTAATCCCGGCCAGAGACAACAGGATACCTGTGCTCCTTAAGAATACAATGGACCCTAAAGACCCCGGCACCATAATAACTAACGAAACCGATCAGAGCGGATACAAAGCTGTTGCAGCCAAGGATGATATAACCGTGATCAAGATCAAATCGGACCGCATGCTTATGGCTTACGGATTCCTGAGAAAGGTCTTTGAGATATTCGAGATATATAAAACATCCATTGACATGATAACAACCTCCGAGATAGCCGTTTCGCTTACAATTGACGACACTTCCCACCTTAGCAAAATTGTCAGGGAACTGCAGGAACTCGGAACCGTAGAGGTTGAAAGGGAACAGACCATAATATGTGTTGTGGGTGATTTTATTGCAGAGAAGTCAGGCACAACAATTGATATATTCACTTCATTGAAAGGAATCCCTATGAGAATGATATCATACGGGGGAAGCCGGCATAATGTTTCTATACTGATCGATTCGAAACATAAAAAAGAAGCGCTCAGGTCTTTAAGTCACCACCTTTTTAACAGCACAGAAGATGTTCAGTAAAGCAGTTACCGGTAAGCTGGAAACAGCAGATACTCCTTTTTATTATTACGACACCGCACTTCTGGTGAAAACCCTTGATATTGTAAAAGCCGAATCGTCAAAGTATGGTTTTGTAGTGCATTATGCTGTTAAGGCCAACGCGAATGAGAAGATTCTGAGAATGATATCTGGTTATGGTTTCGGAGCTGACTGTGTAAGCGGAAATGAAATAACACATTCGCTAAATAACGGGTTCGGAAATGATGATATTGTGTTCGCAGGTGTCGGTAAAACAGACAATGAGATAAGAACCGGACTAAGGGAAGATATTTTCTGTTTTAATGTTGAATCGCTGCCCGAGCTTGAAGTTATCGACCAGATAGCCGGGGAAGAGGGCACTAAAGCCCGTGTTGCCCTTAGGATAAACCCCAATGTCGAAGCATTCACTCACAAATATATTACGACCGGTATTGAGGAGACCAAGTTCGGGATCAACATATGGGAACTTGAACAGGTAATCGATAAGCTTGCTGTATTAAACAATGTTGAACTTACTGGGCTTCATTTCCATATTGGATCCCAGATCAGGAGGATGACTGCCTTCAAGGCACTCTGCTCACGGATAAATGAGATACAGAACTGGTTCGAAGACAGGAATATTTTCCCCGGTCATATCAATGTCGGGGGTGGCCTGGGTATTGATTACGAACAACCTGACGAGTTGCCTGATTTCAGCAGTTACTTCGGTATCTTCAACGAACTACTCGAACTAAGACCCGGCCAGAAGGTCCATTTTGAACTGGGCCGCTCAATAATCGGTCAGTGTGGAAGCCTGATAACCAGGGTTCTCTATGTAAAGAACGGTTCGGAAACCCTCTTTGCCATTGTCGATGCCGGCATGACCGACCTTATCAGACCTGCCCTTTACAACGCCTACCACCGTATTGACAACCTCACTTCGAAAGGAGAAATAAAGAAGTATAATGTTGTCGGTCCTATATGTGAATCAAGCGATACTTTTGGTAAATTTCTTGAATTACCGGAAACAAAGAGAGGTGACCTTCTGGCAATAAGATCGGCAGGCGCCTATGGTGAGACTATGGTATCGGGGTACAACCTTAAGAGTCCCCCGGGAGTGGTTTATTCAGATGAAATATAACTTTTTTTATACTTGCAATGGTCCGGATTCGGAGATCCGGACCAGCACAGCCTGGCTTGTTGTCGGGATTACAACTCCTCCCTGGTACTGAAAAGTTCAACATCCTTCGGTTTGCGCTCCAGCTTCCTTATCACCATCTTTCTGTCGCGTTTATCTCCCCCTTTCGTTCCGACATAATCGACATAGGCTATGAATGTATTCACCGCATTAGGCTCCAGTTGGGGGATCCTGATATAATAATCATTATCGTATCCACGCAGGTCAAAATTATTATGATTCTCTTCCCACACATCAACATAATATACATATGAGCCAAGATGGAAGAAAGTTACTTTCCCGTTCATTCCGGTTGTCCCTTCGGCTTCGAGGGCAGTCTCATTATCCCAGTCGGTTAGTGTAGGATAGAGCCTTACACTTGCATCCGGAACTATATATTCATCATTCCACTCGAGAACAACGATCTCAAGGATCGTGGGGGATACTACCGTAATGGTCTGGTAAGCCTCATCGCTGAAACCGCTCCGGTCCCATACGGTCAGCTTAACTTCAAAAGTACCTGTCGAATTGTAGGTATGTGATACATCATAGTCGTTCGAGATAGTTCCGTCGCCAAAATCCCATTCAACATCGGTGGCATTCTCAGACTGATTGGTAAAGAATATTTCTTCACCTATATAAGCATCAACCTTATCGGTAAAGAATAATGCATCGGGTTCTACAATACACGAAGCCACTAACAGTGGAAGGGCTATAAGAATAAAAATTAGTCTTTTCATTTTTCTGATAATTAGTTTCATTAATCCATAAACAAAATATATGCCAACGCACACTTATTAGAGAAGACGTTAAATTATCTCTATGGTTGCACGCAGGGCTTTTTATCCTGCAATCAATAACAAAAATATAATTATCTTTGCACTCCTAAAAACATGTTTATTTGCAGGATATGATAAAGATTACATTCCCTGACGGTTCGGTACGAGAATATGAAAGTGGTGTTAGCAGCCTCGATATTGCGAAAAGCATAAGTCCGGGACTGGCCAGGGAAGTATTGTGTGCCACAGTGAATGATGAAGTCAGGGACATTATCAGAGAGATCACTGCGGATTCAAGTATCAGATTTCACAAGTGGGATGATGAGCAGGGTAAACATGCTTTCTGGCATTCCTCGGCTCATTTGATGGCAGCTGCGCTTGAATCGCTCTACCCGGGTATCAAATTCGGGATAGGTCCTGCTATTGAGAACGGATTTTATTATGATGTTGATCCTGGTGATAGTGTGGTAATCAGTGAATCAGACTTCCCTGTCATCGAGGGAAAAATGAAAGATCTTGCTTCAGGGAAACTGGAATTTACCAGGGAAAGGATATCAAAAAGTGACGCTCTGGAGTTTTTTACCAGGAAAGGAGACGAATATAAGACCGAACTTATTTCCGAACTGGAGGATGGCACTATCACTCTCTACCGTTCGGGTGATTTCGTCGACCTCTGCAAGGGTCCTCATCTTCCTGACAGCGAACAGATAAAGGCCATTAAGCTTCTGAGTGTCGCAGGTGCCTACTGGAGGGGTGATGAAAAGAGGAAGATGATGACCAGGATATATGGCATTACATTCCCAAAAAAGAAGTTGCTTGATGAATACCTGTTAATGCTGGAGGAGGCAAAAAAACGTGACCACCGTAAAATTGGCAGGGAACTTGAGCTTTTCACTTTCTCCCAGAAGGTTGGTATGGGTCTTCCGCTATGGCTTCCCAGGGGAACGGCTCTGAGGCAGAGGCTTATTGATTTTCTTACCGCCGAGCTTATAAGAAGGGGCTATTCGATTGTATCAACTCCTCATATAGGTAATGTTGAACTCTACAAGACATCGGGTCATTACGAAAAATACGGTGCCGATTCATTCCAGCCGCTTAACACACCTCAGGAAGGGGAACAGTTTATGCTCAAACCCATGAACTGTCCGCATCATTGTGAAATATATAATGCTACCCCGCATTCCTACAGGGATCTTCCTGTTCGAATGGCCGAATTCGGAACAGTCTACAGGTACGAACAGCATGGCGAACTTCACGGACTGACAAGAGTACGCAGTTTTACCCAGGATGATGCCCACCATTTTTGCGAACCCGATCAGATGAAAGAGGAATTCAAAAGCATAATCGATCTCGTTAAGTGGGTTTTCAAATCGCTCGATTTCAATAATTTCACAGCTCAGATATCTCTTCGCGACAAGAATAACAAGGAAAAATATATTGGTACTGATGAGAACTGGGATAAGGCTGAGAGAGCAATTATCGAAGCCTCTTCGGAGATGCATCTTGAAACAACGGTTGTTGAAGGAGAGGCAGCTTTTTACGGACCAAAACTCGATTTCATGGTGAAAGATGCCATTGGACGGAAATGGCAGCTGGGTACTATACAGGTCGACTATAACCTGCCTGAAAGGTTTGAATTATACTATATCGGAGCTGATAACCAGAAGCACCAGCCGGTAATGCTTCACAGGGCCATCTTCGGAAGTCTTGAAAGGTTCGTTGCCGTGTTGATCGAAAATAATGCAGGCAAGTTCCCGCTATGGCTTACACCCGATCAGGTAGTAATCCTTCCCATTAGTGAAAAATACCATGATTATGCGAAAAAAGTTTTAAATTTCCTGAAAAATAACGATATTCGCAGCCTGATTGACGATCGTAACGAAAAGATTGGTAGGAAGATAAGGGACAATGAACTGAAAAGGATCCCTTACCTGCTGATTGTGGGAGAGAAGGAAGAGGAAAGCAATACCGTTTCGGTACGTCGGCAGGGAGAAGGAGACAAAGGCTCAATGGATACCGGTGAATTCGCCGGATTTATAAAGGAAGAGGTCCGGAAGGAACTCTCATAAGTAGTTATATATAATTAATTTAACAAGGAGGAAATAGCCATAGCAGCACCAAGAAGAACACCCGGTAGAAGATACCAGCCACAGTATCCTCACAGGATCAATGACAGAATAAATTCCAGGGTCGTCCGGGTAGTTGGAGAGAATGTGGAACAGAAGATTATGTCTCTCGAAGATGCTATTAAACTTGCTGATGAACTTGAGCTCGACCTGGTTGAGATATCTCCGAATGCTGATCCGCCGGTATGTAAAATAACTGACTATCAGAAGTTTCTATACCAGCAGAAGAAGAAACAGAAGGAGATGAAGGCGAAAGCCACTAAAGTGGTTGTCAAGGAGATAAGATTCGGGCCGAACACCGATGAACATGATTATAATTTCAAGCTTAAACATGCTCAGAAATTTCTGGAAGAAGGTTCAAAGGTTAAGGCTTATGTTTTCTTTAAAGGTCGTACCATATTGTTTAAGGAGAAAGGTGAGATACTTCTCCTGAGACTGGCCCAGGAGCTTGAGGAACTGGGTATTGTTGAACAAATGCCGAAGCTCGAAGGAAAGAGAATGATAATGACCATAGCCCCTAAAAAGAAGAAATAGGTTCTTTTACATATAAAACTGTACGAAATGCCAAAAATGAAGACAAATCCCGGAGCAAAGAAAAGGTTTTCACTGACCGGGACAGGGAAGATCAAGCGCAAGCATGCGTACAAAAGCCATATTCTTACAAAGAAGTCAACCAAGCGCAAAAGAAACCTTGGTTATTTCGGTGAGGTGGATAAGGCTGATGAGCATAACATCAAGCTCCTGCTGGCCAGGAAGTAGATTTCGCTGATTTATTGAGAGAGAGTTACACTATTATTAACAGGATGAACAGCATGAAAGAGCCATTATATTAGATGGCCGCTGACATTCAAAAAACGAAAAATTATGCCAAGATCAACTAATGCAGTTGCTTCAAGGAACCGAAGGAAAAAGGTCCTTAAGCAGACAAAGGGATACTTCGGCCGCGGAAAGAATGTTTATAC
>JBJKPH010000287.1:0-6121 GCA_046706585.1 Bacteroidales bacterium
TGAAGAAATAGAGTCTGTTGTTTACCAGCAATGGTGATGGAGCATAGGGTGTATTTGACTTGGAAGACCATAGGATGGCATTGCTTCCGGTGATATCGCCTTTAGCCCCTTTCATCCTGATAGCCATAAGAGCATTCCCACGGTATCCGCTCATTACATAAACGACCCCGTCGGAATATACCGGGTTGGGGATCACATTACTTGTAAGTCCGCTGCACTCCCAAATTATATCCCCGTTATCAAGGTCATAGCTTCTTACTTTATTTGAGGCTGATGTTATTACCTGAACCTTGCCGTCATAATTAATGATAAGGGGTGATGTCCATGATGAACCTTCATCACGATCTTTCTCCCAGATAATTTCCCCGTCTTTCTTATTGAGACAATATATTTTTGAATCTCCTTCATGATCCCACAGGATCACTATCCTGTCGCCGTATAATCCGGGAGAATCGCCTTCGCCGAAGTTCATCCTCTTTTCCTGCTGGCCGAAATCCTTCTTCCATAGTATATTACCGCTGAAATCCATACAGAAGAGGCCCCGTGAACCGAAATAGGCATAAAGGTGCTCCCCGTCGGTCACGGCCGAGTTGGAAGCATGGCTTGCCGTTTCATGTATCCTTGCGGGAACATATTCCTGTGCAACGGTCTTTTCCCAGAGGATCTTTCCGGTTTCCCTGTCGTATGCTATAACTTCAAACCTGAAAGGCATCATTGTTGAATCTGGTGCGGGGATATCGACTGCTGATGTAATGAATATATAATTATCCCATATCACAGGTGTGGAGAATCCTTTACCCGGTATGGCTGATTTCCATTTAATATTTTCCGTTTCACTCCATGACACAGGTGTGTCGGCATCAGGTGCAACTCCGTTTGATACAGGACCCCTCCATTCGGGCCACAATGAGTTATAACTGTTCCCCTCCTGGGCGTTAGCAGAATTTAGAACCAATGCGAGAAGCAAAGGTGTAAACCGGATAAACTTCATATTTAAAAATTAGTTAATAATACATCATCAGTCTTCAGGATGGCAATTATGATAATGTATTCCTATTGCAATATAATCAACAACATGTTTTGCAAAATTCATACTGCGCATCGAATCGACAAGTGTTGCCAGCACTTCCCTTGACGGGCCAATAAGGTCACTCAGATTTGTTGTTGTGCCATCATCAAAGGTCAGCACAATATCCCTGTTGTGGCAGAAGGTATTATCTTCACCCGAATCCTCATCATATATTACAGCTCCTGCCTCTTTCTGAAGAACTCCGTCAAGATAAACCTGTATGGAGTCGATACCTGTCCCCCGTACGATGTCTACGTTTCCAATGGAAAGAATGTAGGTTCTTTCCCTTTGCCGCGAATTCTCCTGCCTGACCATTATCCTTGTTTCCTTAAGCAATACTTCATCGTTTTGTGCCAGGGCAAATGATGAAACAGATGAATCGCCTGCCTCGTGACTGACGTTAATATTGTATCCATCGGTAAAGGTGTATGTCGAAGAGTACGAACGACCATCTTCGCCTTCACCCTGTGATTCGACGTCAAGTGTTCCGATATCATCAGATTCAAGAGTAAGATCTGCTGTCAGCTTATAGTCAAAATTGCTGAACCATGTATAGTAGTAATGGTAATCAGAAGCTGTAATGGTAAAATCGTTGGCGAGTGTAGTGTCGAAAAGATTATAGAAACGAAGACGCATGGGTTTGAAAGCAAACCCGGAAGGCATATTGACAACCATCTGATCACTTTCGCCCGTCTTTTCAAAAAGCCTGACAGGGATGAAAAAATCATAGAAACGCCTGAGATCGGGATTGAAATCATAAATACCTGCAACAAGATCAAGCGTAATGCTGTCCCTGAAGTCGGTTTCGGATTTCATGGTCATTGAATTTTCGCTCAGAACTTCATATCCTTTAGTCCGGGTAATGGTATTAATAGCTTTGGTTACATCCATTACACTTTTGTCGAGTGAATCTTTCAGGTTGAGGTTACCTGAATCAAATTTTGAGCAGCCTGCTGCCAGCACCCCAAGTGCCACCGTGAATAATATATACTTTCTCATGACGATTGAAATTATATCGTGAATTTTTCTACATAATTAATACGTGCAAAGATAAAAATTATTATATGCCATTATCACAAAGAAAGGGTTGTATTTAGCATAACCGTTTTCCTGTCCGGGCTATAACCCCGCTGCTGAAATCGCGGCTATAAAACCGGACAAGACCAAATCAAACATTTTAACGTAATTACCTGATGTTTTGTTAACTTTGCAGAAGGAATATATGGAAATTGTTATGAGAAGATCATATAGCACAGGGAGCTTAATGTTTTTATTCATATGGTTATTGATCCCGTTAAAGGGATATGGCCAGACTGATACCGCCAATATTGCATTAACAGCCACGGTATCCACATCGTTTGTGTCATCATGGGAAGTACTTGAGGCAGTGAACGATAATTGTGAACCCGTAAGTTCAGGTATTAAATCATGTGACAGAGCGTACGGTAACTGGAATGGGGAAGCTGATTATAATAAATATAACTGGGTCCAGTATACCTGGCCGTTTGTGAGGCAGATCACATCAACATCGGTTTACTGGTGGGATGACGGAGCCGGGATCGACCAGCCAACAGATGCATACATTGAATACTGGGACGGTGCCGCCTGGGTGAATGCCGGACAGATAGGAACTGCCCTGGATACATATAACTCTTTGAAACTTGACCTTAATACATCGCAGATACGGATCAATATGAAGAGTGCGATGGCAACCGGTATTCTCGAATGGAGGGTTTACGGTGTTCCTTGCGATCAGACCGCTATGGTTCTGTACTACAGGGTGAACAACGGGGAAATAATTCAGGGTCAAAATATATCAGGTATTGAAGAATCGGACTCACTGCAGCTTTTGCCTGAAACAACAGGAGAAGGAACATGGGAATGGTCGGGCCCCGGAGGATTCTCTTCAACCAGCCAGAATGTAACACTTAAAGATCTGAGCTGGTCAACTGCCGGGACCTATACTGTAGAATTCAGGAATGAGTGCGGGGCTCCCACGAAAGGCAGCTTTTCGATCTCTGTCAGGTCCGATTTACCGATAACATGGCAGAAATATGACCCGGGACTCAGCTATGATTTCCGGGATGAATTCCCTGCACTTTCAGAACCCACACAGGACCTTGACGACTGTGCAGGCGTGGTAGGTACCCAATCATCGGGGTGGTGGGTATTCAAATGGGGAGCAAATGCCAACCCGCTGGTATCATCTGCAGCCATAACACCGATGCTCCAGAGAATGAATACCGATTTTGCCTATTTCCGTAATGTGATGGGCTGGCCTCCCGACAAGAGAGCAAAGAACGGATACTTCAGTGCCATATATCTTTACGGCTCAGGTTTATGTACAGATAATGCTTCCAATACTGATCTTGGTGGCTGGCAGAGTGCGATAAACGGCTGGCCGATGGTACTTATATCATATTATCCCGTATACTGTTTCGATCCTTCATGTACCTACAACGACATAGGATATCAGACAGGTGCAGTCGTACACGAAGGTATCCATTCGGTACTGGCCGATCTGCCGGGATGCAAACAGGCTGCATGGTTTCAGGAGGGGGGCAATACATGGTTGCAACAGGAAGCAGATGCAACAAGGTCAAATAATTTCAGCAGCATGGGTTTTCTTAACGGGGCCTCGATGATAGCCCCTTTTATGCCTATCGAATGTTACAGCGGCTGGTTGCAGGACGACAGTTTCGGGGGACCTTCAGCTGAAGGGGTAAACATGTCCGATGGCAGTACACAGATCTGTACATGGAGAAACCTGCTGGGAGGAGTACAGTACAGCAACCTTTTCCCGACTTTCCTGGGTATGACGCTGGGAAATAAAAGCATACCGTGGATATGGAGGTACGCTACCGGACGTGTTCTGGAAGGCATGGCAGAAGGTCTGGGAGACACCCAGATCAGGAGACTGATAATGGAATACAGGGCAAAACAGGCTTTACTGGATATGGGTAAATGGACCGGAGCCATAAAAAATCTGCTCGATTCCCAGTTCGGCCTGGCAATAAAGCCTGAGTGGAGCCCTTACTGGATAGATTCTCCTACATGGATAGCTACACCGTATGCCAAAACATCGAATAACGGCAGCGGACTACTGACCCCCGAATACCGTACCACACCTGGCTGGTCGGGAGCAAACCAGATACCGTTAATCGTTAACGGCGATTATGTTACCGTTGACTTTCAACCATTAGGTGTAAATATGACATGCCAGCTTTGCTACAGAACCCCTGATGGGCAGACAGTATACGGAACACCTGTTTCTGAAGGAGAGTGCAGCCTGAAGATAGAACAGCAACCGGCCAACGATGTGATTTTTGCCGTGATCACAAATACAGAGTACATTTATAAGGGTGAGGAAACCCGAAAAGCCCATTATAACTATAAGCTTCAATTGATCAGCGGGATCAGCGGGACTGCTGATATCAATAAAAAATGGTACGACTGGACAAAAGTGATCCCTCATTCTGTTGGTATTAATGATATTGAAGCTGGTCCCGATCTGGTGATCTACCCGAACCCGGTGGAAAAGGGACAGGTTATGAATATTGATTTTACCGAACAACCCATTGGAAGTGTCGATGTTAAGGTTATGAACCTGAACGGGCAGGTAATGTGGCAGGATAATATTACCGGTAACGGAACAGTCGATATTGCAGGATTTCCCGGACCGGGTATTTATATTGCGTCATTTACTTCAAAGGAAGGAACGACAATAAAGAAGTTCGTGGTTAAGTGATCAGATAACTTTTCCCGACTAAGCGTTGTCGCAGATCTCCGAATCTGCGACATTACCAAGGTGAAGTTACTGGTCCGGATTCGGAGATCCGGACCATAACGGTTCTTTTTGGGAAATCTGCGACATCAAACACCCATGTTTCTTATTTATCCTTCCCTGAGCAGTGCTGATTCCTTGAGCCTTGAGGATATAATAATGCTTACAGCCATCAGCCCGATCATTATCAGCAGGGGTAAGGTCATCGAGCCTGTTTCCTGAGATTTGAAACTGTCCATTCCGAAGATAAAGGCGATGCCCGACACCTGTCCCATAAGCAGCAGGAAGCCGTTGGACGTACCCTCCGACACAGGGAAAGTGACCTCGGCCCCGTACTGGAATCCTACCGGTCCTGAGCTTAACAGGAAAAATCCGAACGCAAGTCCCGACACCAGCAATAACAGGTAACTGGTTGAAAAGGCTATACCAAACATTCCTATTGTTGCTCCGGCAAGGGCAATTACAATGAATGGTATCCTTTTTTTATACCGGTCTGATAACACGGGAATAACAATTGCACCAATTATCCCCCCGATTATCATCAGTCCGCCTGTGAGGCCTGCCTGTACTGCAGTAAACCCTCTGGGGCTGAGTATATTTTCTATCCATGTGGTGATCGAGTTGAATACACCCAGTCCGATGAAGAAGATCAGCATTAGCCACAGGAAGTCCCTGTTTTTGAAAATAAGTTTAATTCCTTCAAGGGCAAGGGCTCTTTCCTCCTGATCGGGCGGGCAGGGTGCCGTAGCAGGCCTTTCCTTTGAAAGGATAAAGAAAAGGATCATTACAACGATCGATATTATACCATATATGAACAGCATTCCGTGAATACCTGAACCCAGGACAAGGTAGGGTGTCACAACCATACCTGCGAGGATCCCTATATACATTGCGAGTGTGCCGAGACCTGCCGCCGTGGCTCTTTCCTCAAGCGGGAACCACCTTGCTGCAACTTTTGTAATTGCGTTAAGTATAAATGGTTGTCCGACAGCTATGCCAACCTGCGAGATGAGAAGAAGGTTATAATTGGCAGGTACCATTCCCCTGATCATTCCAAAGATGCCTGTAAGGAGTACACCGGTACCGACTCCGGCCCTGATCCCATAGGTATCTATGATCCACGAAGCAGGGATCGAAACGAAAAGGTAAACGATCATAAACGACATTGACAGAAGTCCGATACTGAGATCTGAAACATTATAATATAGTGTGGCATCACCCGTAATAGGAGCGAAGGTGATCCAGAGCAACTGGTTGACAGCAACTGC
>JBJKPH010000288.1:0-3351 GCA_046706585.1 Bacteroidales bacterium
TCGGCACTGTACGGAAGTAAGGCGGCAAACGGTGTTGTGCTTATTACAACCAAGGCTGGTGCTTTCAACTCGGCACCAAGGGTAACCTTTAGTCATACCTCTACTTTTGATAAGATATGGGAGATCCCTCTCCAGACGGAATGGGCACAGGGGTATGCACAAGGTGACAACACCGGTGCAGTATATACATATTCTGATGCAGGATCAACCTCATGGGGACCACGAATATCAGATGTGCCCGGAGTGGATTACTATGACCGGTGGCAGGTATTCAAGACAGGATACACTATGGAGAACAGTTTTAATGTATCGGGGGGAACAAACCAGGCCTCATACTTTGTGGCTGTAAGTGATTACCTTAATGATGGTATTCTTGATAAGCTGGGTTTTCACAGGACATCCATAACCGGAAATACATCATTCAGATTTACTGATAAACTTACTGTATCAACTAACTTCACATTCTCAAAGCAGACAGGTAACAGACTATTCGAAGATGTCAGCAACAGTGCATTCATGAATACACTTATAGCTGCTCCTCCGACATGGGATCCTTACCCGATCTATGATGAGAATGGCGTTCTCAGACTGTACCGTGGCGGTGGGCGTAACCCCTACCTGTTTACTCTGAACAATTCGGGACGTACTATTGAGAGAAACCGTACATTGGGTAGCCTTACAGTTGAATATGAAATACTTCCGTTCCTTAAGTTCAGATCGGTATCAGGTGTAAGTGCTACGAACTATAAATATGTAGACTATTTCAATAAAGGCGGATACCAGATACAGAATGGTTCTTATGCAACAAATGCCTCTTTCAGCAGGGACATTGAGACTACCAATATGCTTACCTATGATCAGAAATTCGGAGATTTTACGGTTACTGCTTTCCTGGGTAATAATATCGTTGACAGCTATAGCGACAGAATTAGCTTCAACGGAGATGGTCTTGTACTTCCCGGTATATATAATACTGCAAACGTAGCATCATATACCGCAAATGCATCTAAAACACAAAGGCGCGACTGGTCAATTTTTGGTGAAGCCCGCTTTGCATACAAGAGCATGTTATACTATACGGTAACAGGAAGAAAAGACTGGACATCTACGCTGCACAACAGCTATTTCTATCCGAGTCACTCCCTGGGATTTATATTCACTGAACTTATGGCCGACAAATCGATACTTACATTCGGAAAGTTCAGGGCAAGTTATGCCAAGGTGGGGAGAGCCTTCAGCCCATATAGTAATAATGTTACACTTGACAGAGCTGGTGGAATGGGTGTTACATGGCCTTTTAACGGAATGGCAAGCTACCTTCCTTCATCAGAATATCCTAATCCTGATATCCAGAACGAGTTCAAGAACGAATATGAGCTTGGTCTGGATCTAAGGTTCTTTAACAGCAGGTTCGGTGCAGATATTGCATACTACAGTAACTGGAGTACTAACCAGATTGTCAGGCAGTCACTCCTTAATTCAACCGGATATACTGGTGGTTATATAAACATCGGTAATATTGAACATAAAGGGATTGAACTGAGCTTTACAGGAACTCCGGTCAAGACCTCAGATTTTTCATGGGATGTTATACTAAACTGGTCGAAGGACAATTCACTTGTTGTCAAACTCGGTGAATATGACGAGCCGGTTGGTGTTGGTTCATCAGGTACAGCAGTAGTAGGACAACCATACCCTGTTATTTATGGCACTGCATTTCTCAGGGATGATCAGGGTCGTCTGGTTCTTGATGACAGGGACCCGACCAGGACAACTTATGGCAGGCCTATGTCAGATGATAATGGAAGTCAGGTACTTGGCAAGGCTGCTCCGGATTGGGTTGGTAGCCTGAGAAATACTTTAACCTACAAGTCAATAAGCCTTATTGCTCAGATCGATGTTCAGAAAGGCGGGCTTGTATATAGTCAGAACGACCACTACCTGACATGGTACGGTATGGCCAAACATCAGGAGAACAGGCCGGAGAATGATATGATTACATTCGACGGGGTTATGGGACACTGGGATGCTGCAACACAACAGGTTGTAATATCAAGTGAGACACCTGTGCCGACAAGGTACAGCCTATATTACCAGAATGTATGCCAGTGGGTAACTGAAGACAATCTTATGCCCAAGGATTATATTAAACTGAGGGAATTGGTGCTCAGATGGGATGTGCCGCAATCAATAATTGGGAATACATTTATTAAAGGACTTTCCCTTTCATTCTCGGGCAGGAACCTATGGAGGAAATTTAATAAAGATTTCTATGACGCTGATCCAGAGATCAATACTAACGGTATAGATAACGGAAACTCATACGTTACTTTCAGTTTCCCCGCTCTTAAGACTTATTCATTCACAATTAATGCAACTTTCTAAATCAGATAGCAAATGAAGAAGTTTACAAAATATATGATGATGGCCGCATTAACAGTATTGCTGTTTACCGGCTGTGAAAAATGGCTTGATGTGAATACAGATCCAAATGCTATCGTTGATTCACCGGCTATTACAGAAGATATATACCTAATAGGTGTAGAAGCCGAATGGGCTGAAAAGGCTGTAGTTATGTTCCCATGGTGGAATGCCATGTCTGATATGATCCTGTGGTATTCGATTCAGCAATCGACTCCGCGTAGTTTTCTTATTTCACCGGGGTACGGTAATGTTATCTGGAATTCCTATTCAGGATCATTGAAACATGCAGTTGCTCTTTATGATAAGGCTAAAGCAAATGGCAATTTCCATTACCAGGGAATTGCAGGAGTAATAGCTGCATGGCATTGGTTCCTTATTGCCGACCTGTACGACCAGGCACCTCTTAATGAGGCAATGAAGGGTAATGATTTTCGCTACCCTGACCTGGCTACCCAGACTGAAATTTATGACCATGCCAACACTCTTCTCGATGAAGCAATATCACTTTTTGATGGTCCTTCAGGGGAACTTAAACCCGGAGGTGACGATTATATTCTTGATGGTGATATTGATGCATGGAAGAGACTGGCTTATGCGCTAAAGGCAAGGCAGGCAATGAGACTGACCTATGCCGATGGGACTACTCCCACAGCACAGGCTGATCTTGCGCTCGGATACCTGGCAAATGCTCTTCAGCCGGGCGATGTGGTAGCGTGGAATCATGGAACCGACCAGGCAAACTGGAGCTGGATATATTCTGACGGAATGCTTTATGACTATTCGGCAGAAGGCATGACCCCGAATATCTGGATGGTTGATCTTATGAACTATTTCAACGACCCGAGGAGACCGATCATGTTCACACAGGCTGAGCAGGGTGGGTATAAAGGCCTGAGAGCTGGTGAGATGTACGATCCGGGTGATAAG
>JBJKPH010000289.1:0-7104 GCA_046706585.1 Bacteroidales bacterium
ACCCGCAAAAGAAGGATGATTATATTAATTATTATTCACCTGTTATTGCAGGTGAAGATAGTATAATCGCACTGAGAACATCGTTGAATGATATTCCGGAGATCGTACTGGTCAGACCATCGACCGGAGAAGAGACAATTCTGTTCGCACCCGGACCAGTCTGGCCATATCGCATCAATTACTCAAAAGGATCGGTGGTATGGGCTGAAATAAGGAATGACCCCAGGTGGGCAAACAGAGGTTATTCGGTAATCAGAAAATACAGCATTTCAGATAAACAGTCTTCCTTGCTGTCGGAAAAGTCAAGATACTTTGCCCCAGATATTTCACCTGACGGGAAATATATTGTTGCCTCGGAAAGCACACCCGAAAACAGGAATTCGATTGTTGTTCTCGACGCATACAATGGCAGCATGCTCTACAGCGCACCTACACCGGATAACATCCTTGCAACCTGTCCCGCCTGGTCGGCCGATATGACCAGGATCGTATTTATCTCATACTCCGAAAAGGGAGAAGGAATAATGACTTGGGAGCCTCCGGAAGGAAGATGGGAAACCATTCTGGAACAATCGTTCAACGATATCGAATCGGTAAGAATGAGGAATGATACAATCTATTTTGTGTGTTCAGTCACAGGTACCGAAAATTTATTTGCACTTACTCCCGGAAAGGAAATTCTCAGACTTTCATCATCAAAATACGGGGCAGTAAATGTCAGTATAGCCGGAAACGATCTCCTCTTTTCCGATTACACTTCTGCCGGGAACGATATTGGCAGGGTTGCCATTAAATCAGGTATTGAAACAAATCTGGATATGACCAGCCATGGCAATATGTTACCCCGTCCGGTGGTTGATTCAGATAAAAAGCTTTTCTACGACTTTGCCGAAGAGGCCGGCCAGGTTCCAGCAGAAGAGAATTACAGCAAACTGGCACATCTCTTCAGGTTTCACAGTTGGTTCCCATTCTATCTTGATATTGACCAGCTTTCATATGACTATATCCCTATAAGCCCGGGGATAACCCTTATGAGTCAGAACCTGCTGAGCACAATGACCACAACTATCGGGTATGAATATACCGGAGGCGAACACCTCTTACACACCAAGGTCAGTTACAAGGGACTCTATCCTGAATTCGATTTTAGCATGACTTATGGGGGAACTCCTGCTGTTTCACAGGGCAGGGACGTATCTGCCACGCCGTCAGTAATGTACAGGGGGTTCAGTTCAAACAGCACTATATATCTGCCTCTCTCTTTCAGGTCAGGCAGTTTTTACAAGTCCCTGTGGACTTCCTTTAAACTTAGCTACTCCAATAATTATATCTACGACAATAATTCATCGGTATACGACTACGGACAAACAACCGGCACTGCAAGGATATATTTTTCCAATTTCAGGAGGATGGCATACAGGGATATCTGGCCAGGAGTCGGCCAGTCGATCGATCTGTATTA
The DNA here is from genome assembly GCA_046706585.1 of Bacteroidales bacterium. Taxonomy (GTDB): domain Bacteria; phylum Bacteroidota; class Bacteroidia; order Bacteroidales; family VadinHA17; genus JBJKPH01. Next base: position 1,463 of record JBJKPH010000289.1, read on the forward strand.
TTCATTCTCACCAACCGACAACGACATATACGGACCTGCAGCAACAGCCAGGGCAACTTTCTACTTCCCGGGTCTGGCCGTAAATCATTCTGTAAGGCTTAAGTTACAGGCTGAAAAACAGAGGTTTGCCCAGTTTCTGTTTTACAACAAGGTAGATTACCCCAGGGGATACAAACACATTATTTCTTCAGATATTCAGACCGGGAGCATCGATTATTCCTTTCCTCTTCTTTACCCCGATCTAAACCTGCCCGGTGTGCTTTTCATAAAGCGGCTAAGGGCTGATCTTTTCTATGATTTTGCCACCGGTACCGGCAATTATCATGTTACCGAAAGGAAGAAAGTTGACACAAGAGAGAATTTCACATCAACAGGAATTGAGTTGCTGGCAGATTTCAACGTTTTAAGGATCCCCGTCGATCTTTCCGGAGGCATTCAGGCAGCATGGTTGCCGGGGGAAAAATCATTCTGGTTCTATCCGCTTTTCAAGATCGACCTTTTCGGATTTGCAATAGGAGAGAGGGAATAGCATGGGGATTATACTGAAACGTTGGTCCGGATCTCCGAATCCGGACCATTACGGGTATAAAATTGATCGCGGTTAGAACCGAAGCCTCAATTGCCGGCTGACAGTGTCCGCCGAAGTTAGCCAATATACAAACGAAGTCGGAAATTATCGAGTGAAGTGTCGCAGATTCGGAGATCTGCGACAAACGATCCATTTTTGAAAGTCGCAGATTCGGAGATCTGCGACAACACACTACTCTCTGTTAATTGAAGGGTCAGAGTAACTACCTATTTCCGCTGCTGCCGTTTTAATCAGCGACCATGCATTTTGTACATGATCCCATGTAACATTTGTCTGGGAGGTAACCATTCTAAGGGCATATCTGCCATTCAGTTTTGTATGTGTTATATAGATCTTACCTGTATCATTGACAAAATGGTTGATCTTCTCATTTAACTCGTTAAGCATATCTTCTGTCATCCCGCCGGGATTATACCTGAAGGCCACTGTATTTAGTAGTGCGGGTGCCAGAAGCTCGAAATCAGGATTATCGGTGATCATTCCTGCAAGCCTTGATGCAAATGCAATGTGTTGCCTGACTTTTGCCTGCAGCCCTTCAATTCCATAAGATCTGATCACAAACCACAGCTTAAGGGCTCTGAAACGCCTCCCGAGAGGAATGCCCCAGTCACGGTAATCGTTTACTTCTCCCCTGGTCCTGGTTTTCAGGTATTCCGGAAGTATCTCAAAGGTTTTTATAAGAAGATCGGCATCCTTCACGAAGTATGCTGTACAGTCAAAATTAGTGAACATCCATTTATGAGGATTGAATACAAAGCTGTCGATAAATTCGCTGCCTTCGATCATCCATTTCATCTCCGGTAAAATAAGTGCGGTACCTGCCAGGGCGGCATCAACATGAAGCCAGATATTGTGTTTACGGCATATCACGCCTATTTCTTTCAAAGGATCAATAGCAGTAGTGCCTGTTGTCCCAATTGTTGCAACCACACAGCATGGTTTATACCCATCGGCAATATCATTCTCTATAGCTGTTGCAAGTTTTCCGGGATCGAGAGAGTAGTCATCCCTGACCCCCACTTTCACAAGGTTTTTCCGTCCAAACCCGACAATTTTAACGGCCTTTTCGATTGACGAATGAGTCTGCCCGGAACAGTATACCCTGTAAATATCGTTACCGGAAAAGCCATCTTCGTTTATATCAAAAGAAGAAATTCTTTCCCTCGCTGTTATCAGGGCTGCCACACCGGCTGTAGATGCCGTATCCTGTATCACTCCTTCGAAATCAGCAGGCAAACCCATGACATCACGCAACCACTCCAAGACCCTCTCCTCAAGTTCTGCAGCTGCAGGTGATGTCTCCCATATCATGCACTGGGCAGCAAGAGCGGAAGTCAGCATCTCAGCCAGGATGCTTGGCCCTGAGCTGTTTGCCGGGAAATATGCAAAGAAATTGGGACTTTGCCAATGTGTTATACCAGGCATTATTATTTGCTCGAAGTCCTTTATGATCTGGTCGAAATCTTCCTTATTACCTGGCGGATCTGCAGGTAGCTTAGCCAGTATCTCCCCGGGTTTAACCTTCGACTTGACAGGATACTCTTCAACTTTCTGAAGGTAGTCTGCAATCCAGTCGACTATTTCATGAGCATGCTTTCTGAATTCTTCTGGTTCCATAAGCGATTATATATCAGCAATACATGACTGCCTCACGATAACGATTGGTAAAGGAAATATGAATAAAAAAGAGCTGGTTAACTTACCGATTCAACCAGTAATATCAGCCTGTTCTTTCTTACCTCGACGATGCCGCTCTCAATTTCGAACGTTTTTTCGTTTCCTCCTGATTCAACCAAACTGACAGGTCCTTTACCCAGGGTGGAGATAATCGGAGCATGATCTTTGAGTACCTGGAAAGAACCTTTCTCCCCGGGTACTCTAACGCTTTTTACCTCGCCCCTGTAAATTGTTTTCTCTGGAGTGATAATTTCAATATTCACTTTCCGGACTGGTTAAATTAACTTGACTGGGCAAGTAATTCCTCACCCTTCTCAATAGCTTCCTCGATTGTTCCAACGAACATAAAGGCTGATTCGGGATATTTATCCACTTCACCATCCATGATCATATTAAAGCCCTTAATAGTATCTTCTATTGATACAAGTTTCCCGGGTCTTCCCGTAAAGTTTTCGGCAACATGAAATGGCTGGGACAGGAATCTCTGAACCCTTCTGGCCCTGTTTACGACCTGTTTGTCTTCATCCGACAATTCATCCATTCCCAGGATGGCAATAATATCCTGCAGTTCGTTATACCTCTGCAGTATCTCCTTGACTCTCTGAGCACAGTTATAGTGAGCATCTCCAACAATTCCCGGTGTCAGTATCCGTGATGTTGAATCGAGCGGATCCACGGCCGGATATATCCCAAGCTCCGATATTTTTCTGCTTAAAACCGTTGTTGCATCGAGGTGGGCAAATGTAGTGGCCGGTGCAGGGTCGGTAAGGTCGTCGGCAGGCACATACACAGCCTGCACAGATGTAATTGATCCCCTTCTCGTCGAAGTAATTCTCTCCTGCATAATGCCCATCTCAGTGGCAAGTGTAGGCTGGTATCCTACTGCAGAAGCCATACGTCCGAGAAGTGCTGAGACCTCAGATCCGGCCTGTGTAAAACGGAATACATTATCCATAAAGAAAAGTATATCCCTTCCTTCTGCCTGTCCCTCTCCGTCCCTGAAATATTCAGCAACCGAAAGACCTGACAGGGCTACCCTGGCACGGGCTCCGGGAGGTTCATTCATCTGTCCGAAGACAAGTGCAAGTTTTGATTCCTTCAGGGCATCATGGTCGACTTTTGAAAGGTCCCAGCCTCCTGCAAGCATGTCGTCAAGAAATTCCTTGCCATAGTTAAAAACACCTGCCTCAAGCATTTCACGCAGAAGGTCTTTGCCTTCCCTTGTCCGCTCACACACACCTGCAAAAACAGAAAGTCCTGAATAGGCCTTGGCGATATTGTTTATAAGCTCCAGTATCACCACTGTTTTTCCAACTCCTGCACCTCCGAAAAGACCAATTTTACCACCTTTTGAATAGGGTTCAATAAGGTCGATCACTTTGATACCGGTATAAAGTACCTCCTTTTCTGTAGAGAGGTCTTCAAATTTCGGAGGTGTCCTGTGTATAGGGTATCCTCCTTTTTTAGGCAACTTACCTATACCATCAATAGCCTGGCCGGTAACATTCATAAGCCGTCCCTTGATCTGTTCACCGACAGGCATGGTGATCGGGAGACCTGTGGCCACTACCTCCATGCCTCTTCTGAGGCCGTCGGTAGAATCCATGGCTATGGTTCTTACTGTATTTTCACCAATGTCCTGCTGGCATTCAACCACCAGTACACTACCATCATCCCTTTTAATTTCAAGGGCATCATATATGTTAGGCAATTCAGCGCCTTCCCGGTCAAATGAAACGTCAATAACGGGTCCGATAATCTGACTTATAACACCTGTATTTTCTGACATCAGCCTTGGTTTAAGTTTTGAGAATACAAATTTAAGAATTTTTGCAAACTGAGGTAATTGAATTGGCATTTTATGGTTAGTGAAATCTCAAAAAAACAGATATTTCCGGTACCATGTCACACTTGCATTAATTATTTCAAAATGTTAATTTTGACAGTATCTAACTTTAAACCTGACATCATGAAAAAAGTGTTATTTTTTATCCTGGCCCTTTCTCTTGCAATTACTACAGCTTATGGGCAGTTTACAAAGATAGGGGGAGGCCTGGCATATAATACGGGATTCCATTTCAATAATGAGCGATTCCCTGATCACAAAACCGGGAACCCGATACTGTTCCTGAAAGGGATCTATGAAATTTCTCTTCCTATTCACCTTTCCCCGGCGGTAAATGTTTATATGCCCAATATCACAAAGTTTGAAGATGTCGGGTATTCTGACAAGCTGGTAATAATGGCTTATTCGGCCGACATTGACGGTCATTATGTATTCAATTCGCTCGACCGTTTTGAATTTTACGGTCTTGCCGGATTAAATTTTCTGCTGTTAACCAGGAAATCATCATATGAGATCACCGGGCAGCCGGCGGTTACCGACAAGCAGTCGGACAATGCTCTCGGTCTGAATCTGGGTGCCGGCACATACATTAAATTACGGGACACTTTCGATCTCTTTGCTGAATTGAAATATATTTTAAGCAGTGAAGGCCAGTTTGTTGCTTCAGCGGGAATTCTTCTCAATGTCGACTGGATGAAAAAGCATGAAGATTCGGGCTATTGATCACCTGGATCTCACTATCATTTCATGGGCAAGAGTAAGCAGGGGTTCCCTGCGGGATGATTCTATATTCAGTTTCTCGACCGAGGTAAAGGCTACCTTCACATATCCGAAGGCAACCTCTTCAGCGTGTTCTTTTACCCCAAGTTTCTCGAACACTGATTTTACTGTAGCTATCTTCTGATCGGGATCAAATTCTGTCAGGGTAAGTTGTTCATGTAAGATCTTCAGATCATCTTTTGAGGCTGTTTCCAGGGCCTTTACCAATATGATCGTCTTTTTGTTTGATAATATATCCCCGCCCGGCTTTTTGCCAAACTCCTGCTGATTCCCGAAAGTATCCAGTATATCATCCTGTATCTGGAAAGCCAGCCCCAGATTCTTTCCAAATGTATATAGCAGCCGGGCGTCATCATCACTGCAACCTCCGATCAGTCCTCCAATTTTAAATGCACCGGCAATCAGAACTGATGTTTTCAGTTCCACCATCCTCAGATATTCTTCAAGCGACACAAAGGGAGTTGTTTCAAATTCCATATCCATTTGCTGGCCCTTACAAACGCCTATTGCCAGTTGATTGAATTCCCTTAACACCGCTCTCAAAACATTGTCCGGAGCCTGGGCAATATATTCATTCGCTATGAAAGCCATAACATCGCCCGACAATACTGCCTGGTTAAGGTCCCATTTAACATGAACGGTGGGTAAATTCCTGCGTATTCCGGCATTGTCCATAATATCATCGTGGACAAGTGTAAAATTGTGAAATATCTCTAGTCCAAGGGCCGGCTTCAGCGCATTCTCCACCTT
>JBJKPH010000290.1:0-24869 GCA_046706585.1 Bacteroidales bacterium
AAATGATCAACAGCAAAAGGACGATTATGCTTAACGACCAATCTGGAAGGCAGTTTCGAATGTTGTTTTATACTTTTCTTGAAATGAATTATATGATAATAAATATGATCAGATTTCCTTAGGGAATGAATTAAATCTTATGGAATAAGCGAATGGTTTAATAATATGTATTCAAGAATAATAAATAGAACAATAGCACTGAAAACAGTTGTTATAATATTTCTGCTATTTGTTAGTTTCTTTTTAAGGCTTATAATTTATAAGCATACTACACTTTTCAAGTTTTCAGATTTTTCAGCTTATCTGGATGCTATAGAAAATATTGAAAAAGGGGAGAAGCAGTATCTATTAGTAAATACTTTTCTTTATGCCAACAGTTATATAGGATATTTTGCAAAATACATATTAGGAAGCCTTCATTATTATTTTATTTTTAATTGTTTATTAGGATCTGTTACAAGTCTTATACTTTTTATTCTTGTGAAGAATCTATCTGGGGCATCTAAAACAGGATTAATAGTTATTATTATACTTAATTTTTATAATGAATTTTTGATATTTTCTTCCGTATTCTACACCCCTGTAATAATGCTTTTTCTTGTTTCCTTGTTTCTTTTGATTTTATATTATTATGTATGCTCAAGTAATTTTATATATAGTTCAATTTTCCTGATACTACTTGTTTTAATATTCATTTTAACATTCTTTTTTAAACAAGAACTTAAATACATCTACGTTTTTCTAATTGTTCTAGCCTTATTCAATTTAAAGAAGGATATATATTTTTCAATTAAGACATTCGTTTTTGCCCTGTTCCTTTTGATTTCCTTATTTGTTTTTAATCACTTAAGAATTATTTCAAGGCCATATGGTGACATAACATCCAATGATTTTATCTTTTTTGGTCACACTGATTATGGTGGCGACGGGGGAGAGGGATCATTTGTCTATCCTGCCAACAAAGCGAGATATGATTCAGCATTCAGCGCCTATTGCCTGGAAAGAGGGATAATGAAACCATCAGTTAAAGAGAGAAATCGTTTTCAAATGCTTGAAGTAAAAAAATATATTACTCAGCACCCCCTGGGATGGATCGGACTCCAGCTTAAGAAATTCTTCAGAACATTCGGGGTTGTTCCGGAATCCACAAGCTTTAAAATATTATATACCGGGCTTTTGAAAAACAAACTCTGGTTTACTTCTTTTGTGGTCGTACTCCCGGTAGCATTAATAATCCTGTTGTTCATAGTTTTTTTCGATATTCAATCTATAAAACAATTATTTATTTCAGACAATACTCCCGGCCCCCTGCCCACTGCAAAACAACTGCAGATCAATAAATCAGGATTCCTCTATTTATACTTTACTTTGTTTATATATTATTTTATTGCAACGATATTTTTCGGACAATACCAGGAACGATACAGGATGCCGCTGATGGTCTTGTTTATTATACCGACCCTCTCTTATTTTATTTCAACCTTCAATAAGAAAAGATTCCTCAGGAAGACGACAATAATTGTAAAAGGGGCTGTTATAATACTGTTCCTGACAGTCTGGGTATTTCAGGCGAAGAAAGCTATTGGGAATAAGAAAAGGCTTGTGAATGCGATTGAAAGTATTCAGGAGAAGTAAATTACATTGTTATGCAATTGCAAGGTTATGCAGTTATATAGTTGTGCAGTTGGAGAATTTGAAATAATATAATCAGATATGGCTAGGATTGATAATTTCGAAGATCTGGAAATCTGGAAAACATCACGCATTATTGTGAGATTTGTCTATTCAGATTTTGGAGATACCAAAGATTATTCATTTAAAGATCAGATTTATAGGGCTGCAATCTCTGTTATAAATAATATTTCTGAGGGCTTCAGCCGTAATGGTACCAGAGAGTTTATTCAATTCCTGAAAATAGCTAAAGGTTCCGCCGGTGAACTAAAAAGCATGTATTACATCGCGCAGGATCTGAATTATATCAACGAGAAATTGAGAATTTCAAGACAAACTGAAATTCAGGGACTAATAAATGGTATCAGTAAACTTATCGTATATTTAAAGACCAAATAGAGAAAGTTATTTCAGTAAATCACTTAACTGCATAACTTTGTATCAAAGAAACCTCAAAACTGAACAACTGCAAAACTGAACAACTGCAAAACTAAACAATTCTTTTAGAATGAAAACTAATTCCAATCTCCTGATAATAACCCTCACCTTCCTCCTCGCTGCTTCCTGCACCAGCCAGAAAAAACTGGCCTACCTGGGCGACCTTTCTGAAACAGGGGGAGAGGAGACATTTACGATGAACGTCCCTGATTACAGGATCCAGCCAAGGGATATTTTGTATATAACCATAAAGGCAATGACCCCTGACGGGTCAATAACAGATTTTCTGTCACCGGGCCGAACAACGAGCGGATCTTACTATATGCAGAACGAGTCGGGCCAGTATCTTTTTGGATATGACGTCGATGCCGAAGGAAAAATACTGCTACCAGTAATAGGTTCTGTTACTGTGGGAGGACTGACACTTGAAGAGGCCCGGCAATTACTACAGGAGAGTGCCGATATTCCTTACCGGGGGTCAACGGTTGAATGTAAATTACTAAGCTTTAAGTTTACAGTTATAGGTGAAGTTAAAGCGCCCGGAACTTATGTCAATTACAATAATTACCTTACTGTGCTTGAAGCGATCGGAAGAGCCGGGGGGATCGGTGATTACGGGCGCAGGGATAGAATATTGGTAATAAGACCGGTTAACAAAGGCACAAAAACATACAAGCTTAACCTTCAGGATAAGAATATATTATCAAGCGAAGCATATTTTCTTCTTCCAAATGATGTTGTAATTATTGAACCCGAATCGAAGAAGATCTTCAACATGAATATGCCGGTAGTTTCATTTGTGCTTACTACAGTTACATCAGTAATAACCACAACCCTTTTACTAATCAATTATATCGGTAAATGAGTTGAGAAATATTTTTCGGTTAAATTTTCCCAATAAGCAAACCTTATTTAATAGACCATGGAACCAAGACTCGGAACAGATCCTTACCTTATTGCTGACGACTCAGGTATAGACATTAAAAGATACCTTTCACTATTTCTCAGTAACTGGTACTGGTTTGCAATTGCGCTATTTGTTTCTATATCAATCGCTTACGGCATTAACCGGTATTCCGAAAAGGTTTATACCGCATCCTCAACATTGCTGATCAGGGATGAACAGTACGGCGGGGGGAACAATGCCCTTGAGAACATTATCCCCGGAGGCGACATTTTTAAGAGCCAGCAGAACCTGAAGAATGAGATCGGCATACTGAAGTCTTTCAGCCTTAATTACAAGGTAATGAAAGAGATGACTGATTTTCAGGTTGTTTATGTTGCGGTGGGTCGAAGGGGTATTGCCATCACAAAACTATATAAAAGTGCACCTTTTGTTGTTATTCCTGATTCTTCAAAGAGTCAGCCCGTACTTACAATCATTAATATAGAAATATTATCTGAGGATGCTTACAAACTAAGCATTGAAGGAGAAGATCCAGTGGAGGAGATGGTTTTCGGAGATGAATTCAATTTGCATGGTTTTAATTTCAGGATAGAGTGGCGTGATAAAACCGACAGAAAAATAATCCAGGGTGCCTCGAACCGGTACTATTTCTATTTCGATAGCCCGGAACACCTTGCAAATATATACAGGTCAAAATTGAGTATTAGCCCCATCGAGGAAGAGGCTTCCTTGGTTACCCTTACAACAACAGGGTATGTTTCTGAGCAGGAAGTTGAATACCTCAACAAGCTGATGGAGCTTTATATAGAGCAGGGCCTGGAGTTCAAGAACCAGACAGCGGATTCAACAATACTGTTTATAGATAAACAGTTAAGGATTATATCGGATTCCCTAAAACTTTCGGAGGAGAAACTTGAGAATTTCAGACTGGCGAACCGGTTTATTGATCTGAGTTCCGAAGGTGAATTATTGCAGAACAGGATCGGGCAACTTGAAAGCGAAAAGCGGAATTTTGAGTTACAGGAGAGATATTATGAATACCTGATCGATTATATCAGTTCAAGGAATGGATCAGGAGCAATTGTATCACCTTCGCTTATCGGGATAAACGATCAGGCTCTTTCGTCGCTTGTGAATGAACTTTCACAATACCAGATGCAGAAAAGAGACCTGAGTTTCAATATTAACAGCGACAATGAAGCAGTAAGGCTGATAGATCAGAAGATAGGGACAATAAAACAGGCCCTGTCTGAAAATGCCGGGAACAGCATGAATAATATCAGACAGTCGCTGTTGAACAATGGTTACCAAATTGACTCTGTCCAGAAGGAATTCATGAAACTTCCGGGAACCGAAAGGAACCTTATAAACATCCAGAGAAAATACGACCTTAACAACACGGTTTACACCTACTTGCTTAATAAGAAGGCAGAAGCCGAGATAGCAAAGGCATCGACGGTATCGGTAAACAGGATAATCGACCGGGCGGAAAAAGTGAATACCAGGCTGGTAAAACCTAGAACCAGCAGGAACTATACCATGTCAATTTTATTCGGGATATTAATACCCGTAGTGTTAATATTTATTATTGACTTCCTGAACAACAAGATAATCGACAAGAAAGATATTGAAAGGATAACAAAGGTGCCGGTGATTGGATTTATCGGCCACAACGACCTGAATAATGAGATCCCTGTTATTGAAAAACCGGGTTCGACGCTGTCTGAATCATTCAGATCCATAAGGACATCAATAAAATATTTCAATAAAGAAAGTGATCATACGGTAATATCCATTACATCCACAGTAAGTTCGGAGGGCAAGACCTTTATAGCAATTAACCTGGCTTCCATAATTGCAATGCTCGACAAAAAAGTGTTGCTTGTAGGCCTCGATTTGCGAAAGCCGAGGATTGACAAACTCCTTGGACTGGGGAATAACCATGGATTAAGCACATACCTTAGCGGGAACAGTAAACTGGAAGATATAATTTCCGAGACCGAAACCAGGAACCTCTTTTATGCATCATCGGGTCCTGTCCCGCCCAATCCTGCAGAACTGATCGAATCGTCAAGGATGAAAGATTTTATCAGGATCGTCAGGGAGGATTATGATTATATCATTATTGACACGCCCCCGATTGCCATAGTGACTGATGCACTGCTGGTATCGGATTTGGTTGATATGAACATGGTTGTTGTCAGACAGAGGTATACTTCTAAGAATACTCTTAACCTTATCCAGGACCTTTATGACGAAAAAAGGCTTGTTAATCCTGCAATAATTATTAATGATATCAGTCTTAGCGGGTACTACGGCTATGGTTTGAGATACGGCTATTCAACTGGATATGGCTATTCATACGGATTTAACTATTATGGTAAATATGGTTACAGGAATTACGGGTATGGTAAAGAAAGTACCGGTTATTATACCGAATAGTTTACACACACGATCTGTTTTTTTTGCCAAGTAAAGGATTGATATATGAATGATATTAAGGACAAAAACATTCTCGTGATTGGCGGTGCCGGCTTCATAGGCAGTCATCTTGTTTCTGAACTGTTAAAGGAGAATACAGGCAGGGTTGTGGTCTATGATAATTTTGCAAGGGGTAAGATTGAAAATATCGAAGATTCTCTTAAAGATCCACGCTGTTCTGTTTTCCCCCTGGGAGGTGATGTAAGAGATACCGATATTCTCGATAAAGCAATGAAGGGTATTGATTATGTTTTCCATCTGGCAGCCATGTGGCTGCTGCACTGTAAGGATTTTCCAAGGACAGCCTTTCATGTGAACATTGAGGGAACATACAATGTGCTTGAGGCGTGTGTGAACAATAATGTCAAAAAGCTCATCTACTCTTCATCTGCTTCTGTTTACGGAGATGCCGAGGAAATACCGATGACTGAGAGGCATCCGTTCAACAACAGGAATTTTTACGGGGCAACAAAGATATCAGGAGAAGCAATGTGTACAGCTTTTAATGACAGGTATGGTCTGGAGGTGATCGGGCTCCGGTATATGAATGTATATGGTCCGGGCCAGGACCAGCATGCTGCCTACACTGGTGTCATCCCGGTAATGCTTAATAAGATCAGTTGCGGTGAGCAGCCCATTATTAATGGTGACGGAAGCCAGGCGTATGATTTTATTTATGTTGAGGATGTGGCCCGTTGTAATATTGCGGCGCTTAAAGCAGACGTAAATAACGGTTACTATAACGTTGGCACTGAAGTTCAGACTTCTGTAAGGGAGTTGTGTGATACAATATTGCAGTTAAAGGGATCAGATCTTAAGGTAATATATAAACCTTACAATCCTGATGATGCCCGTCAGTTTGTACAAAACCGGATTGGTTCTGCAAAAAAAGCGGTGGAAGAACTCGGATTCAGATTCAGTTACAGTTTGAGGGATGGATTAAATAAGTTGATAGATTGGAGAATCATAAAGGGGATTGATAATTAACACAAATTAGAAGGATGAAGATTCCGCTTATTAAGCCATATATTGACGACGAGATCAGGGCACTCGTAAATAAAGTGCTTGATTCGGGTTACCTTACAGAGGGAAACGTAACTTACGATCTTGAAGCGATGGTTGGCAGTTATGTAGGATGCAGACATGCAATAGCTTTTACTTCGTGCACAACAGGATTGGAAACAGCCCTCAGGTGTATTGGAATCAGCCCGGGTGATGAAGTTATAGTTCCTGATTATACATATCCCGCGACTTCAGCAGTTGCGCCAATGCTGGGTGCAATATCGGTTATTGTAGATGTTGATCAAGACACGATGCTTATTGACTATAATGAAATAGAAAAAGCCATAACTTCCCGGACAAAAGCAATAATTCCGGTTTCACTGTTCGGTAATCCTTTGGATTACGACAGGCTAAATTTTATTAAGAACAAATACAATGTTTATATAATTGAAGATGCTGCCTGTAGTCTTGGAGCTGAGTGGGGCGGAGCAATGGCGGGCAAACAAGCCGATATTTCGGTATTCTCATTTCATCCCAGGAAATTTATTACAACAGGAGAGGGGGGAATGCTCACTACTGATAATGATGAATGGGCGGATTGGATAAATTCATACAAACATTTCGGTATCGGGACCTCCGGTACACGTGAATCGATAGTCTTTGAAATAACAGGTACAAATTATAAACTGAGCAATGTGCTTGCAGCAATTGGTCTCGGACAGATGAGGAAGATCAATATGCTGCTTGAAAGAAGAAGAGATCTGGCAGCTAAATATAAAGAACTGATTGGTAATAACCCAGGAATAAAGTTGCCTGCTATAACAATTAAAGGTCTTCATTCATTTCAAACATATTCTGTTTTTGTTGAAAACAGGGATTATATTCTGCGAAAGATGAGAGCAGCAGAAATTGAGGTGCAGATCGGGACCTATTCTTTGCATATGCATCCTGCGTTTCAAAATAATCCTCTTGTACGTCTTTCAGGTAATTATGATAATAGCAGATGGGTGTATAAACATTGCCTGGCTCTTCCATTATTCAATGATCTTACTAAAGAACAACAGGAAGAAGTCGTTAGAGAGTTAAAGGGACTTATATAGCATTTATTAATGTGTGGAATAGCAGGTATATTTAATCTTGATGGTCGCCCTGTTGATGTAAGACTGATTCATGATATGACGGATAAGATTGCCCATCGGGGACCAGATGGACATGATCATTATATCGAAGGCAATATTGCTCTGGGTCACAGGAGGCTGGCTATTCTTGACTTGAGTGATAATGGAAAACAACCGATGATGTCGGCAAACCGTACCTGGGTAATAGTTTTCAACGGTTGTATCTATAATTTCAAAGAATTACGTAATGAACTGGGAGACAAAGGTAAAAGATTCAGATCTGGAACCGATACCGAGGTTATTGCCGAAGGACTTGATTCTTTCGGAACTGCCTTTATAGAGAGGTTAAATGGGATGTTTGCAATCGGTGCCTGGAACACAAAGGAAAAAGCCCTTTACCTGTTCAGGGACCGGTTCGGAGTAAAACCCCTTTACTACTGGTTTAACGGGCGATCACTTGTTTTTGCCTCGGAGATAAAGTCGATAATAACACACCCTGAATATTCTGTTTCTGTCGATCCCGGGGCACTGAATGAATACTTTACGTTCCAGAATCTTTTTACTTTCAGGACACTGTTTAAGGATGTTTTTCTTCTTCCCCAGGCAAATTCAGTCAGAATAGATCAGGGTACGAAATCGATAACCCATCACGCATGGTGGGATTATGACTTTTCTTCACCTGATGAGAAAATGAGTTTTGAAGATGCCAGGAATGAACTTAAAGGACTTTTTATTAAATCGGTGGAAAGGCAGATGGTTGCAGATGTCCCGGTCGGCTCATACCTGTCGGGGGGGATGGATTCTGGCTCAATATCGGCTGTGGCTTCACAGCATGTTGCCAGGCTGACAACTTTCACCTGTGGATTCGATATGAGCAGGATTAACGGGGTTGAAGCCAATTATGATGAAAGAAGATCCGCAGAACTTATGGCAAATTACCTTGGAACCGAGCATTATGAACAGGTAATGAATGCGGGAGACCTGAGATGGGCATTGCCAAAAGTGGTTTGGCATATTGAAGACCTGAAGGTAGGCATGTCTTATCCCAATTACTATATATCGCGTCTGGCTTCAAAGTTTGTTAAGGTCTGTCTTTCAGGTACCGGCGGTGATGAACTTTTCGGTGGTTATCCATGGAGGTATTACAGGGTATTTAACTCGCTGAACAGGAAGGATTTCCTGGACAGTTATTATGGTTTCTGGCAACGGCTGGTTCCTGACGATGACAGGGCAAACGGATTCTTCCGTGATACAATTCTAAAACAAATTGACATAAACGAACCGAGAAGAATTTTTGAAAGGGTTTTTACATTTAACACCGGCCTTAAATACAACACCCCTGAACAGCATATTCAGAATTCTCTTTATTTTGAGATAAAGACCTTTCTGCCGGGATTATTACTGGTAGGCGACAGGCTGGCAATGGCAAACGGGCTTGAAGAGCGCTTCCCTTTCCTGGATAACGACCTGGTTGAATTTGCTCAGAAAATACCGGTACGACATAAGCTTGGGAACCTGCAGGAAGAGTTAAAAAGGCTTGATGAAAACACAATTTCAGAGAAGAAAGGGTACCGAAATTATAATGATGGTAAAAATATTCTCAGGCAGGCCATGAAAGATTTCATTCCTGAGGACATCCTTAACCGGAAAAAGCAGGGCTTCAGCGCACCCGATGAAAACTGGTACAGGGGAGAGAATGCAGAATATGTTAAGGAGATACTGATTAACAGTGGGAATCTGATTTCGGAATACATTGATCCGGACTATATAAAAAAAATATTAAACGAGCATCTTGATCAGAAGATCAACCACCGTCTTCTGATATGGTCTTTAATAAATTTTGAATGGTGGTGCAGATATTTTCTATATGACTAAGGATTTAATAATGAATAAATCATATGAAATATTTAAAGATTATCAATATGATCAGTTTTATCGTTATCCATCCACAATAAAGGATTTTTGGATAGAGATGTTTATAAGCAACATTAATGATGCAAATAAATCTAAAGAAAAAAAAATATTTGCAGCTGATGTAAAGAATACTCCTATATATTTTAGCCTCAGTACATCTAACTGGGACATATCACATTTTGGATTTAAAATAGGGAGATTAAATAATCCATTTGTTCATCCAGAGGCAAAAAGGAATAAATTAAAAAGAATCATATCATCAATATTAGAATATTCAAAAGCAAATGGGATTATAGTTTTAATTGCAAGAATTAATGGTGATAATTTGAATCTAATTCATGAGTTAGAAGAGGTGGGTTTCAGATATTATGAGAATATAATATGGCCTGTAGTTGATCTTGATTTGCGTACATTAAACAAGTCAGATGTAAGATTCTTAAATAAAGATTTTGATGATCCTTCAGATTTAGTTAAAATATCAAGTAATTATCAATATAAGAGAGGCCATTTTCACTGTGATGATAAATTTAATAAAGTTGTGGTTGATAAATTATATGCCAAGTGGGTAATAACTTCAATAAATAATAATAAAAATATCTGTGTTATAAGTAAAGATAATCGGTTAGTTGGCTATTTTATTTGTGAAATTGATGAAAGATTGTCAAAATATTCAGGTTACAAGTATGGAAGGCTTCAATCTTTAGCATTAGATGGAAATTATAGGGGAATGGGTTTGGGTAAAACTTTGTTTGAAGGCACACTAGCGTTACTTAAAGAAAAAGGTTGCAGATACGTTGATTCAGGATATGCAACTAAAAATCATACATCATCACATTTGCATTCTCTCTTTGGTTTTTCAAGCGCGTATGAAGAAGTTACTTTACATTTGTGGTTATAGAGTTTGAAAGTAATAATGAGAGACATAGTATTTGTTGGGCCAGGCAATATTGCAGGTAATGCAATGTATATTGCGAAAGCATTAAGATTGGTTGGAATTTCTGCAGTTTCGTATTCATACCAGTCTCATCCATTTGGATATAAATGTGACCATGACGGGATCTTGTTTAAGAATCCATTCTCAGAAGACAGAAGAAGAAACTTGCTTTATAAATTCATCTACAACAAGTACTCAATAAGGACAATCTGGTTAATCCAGAGGGTCTTGACATTTTTAAATGCTCTTATATTTCACAGAATTTTTATTTTCATTTCACATGAAACTTTTTTCAGAAATAACAGAGATCTTGCATTACTCAAATTCTTTAGGAAAGAAATTGCCTTTCTGTTTGTTGGGTGTCCGGAAAGAGACCCTTGTGATCCATTAAATAAATCAGATGGAGGATTTTGCTCGTTTTGTGAAAGTAGAGATATGCAAAAATACCTAAATTGCTACAAGGGAGATTTAAAAGAAAAAAAAATCGAATACATTTCAAACCATGCAAGAATTATATTTTCAAACCGTGATACTGTTTCATTTATCAGGGATAAAAGCAAAGTAAGGAAATATTACTGCATTTCGGATATAAAGGTCACACGGCAAGCAATTGAGGAAAAATTCAATAGCGCAACAAAACCAGTAATATGCCACTTCCCGTCAAACAAGAATTTAAAAAGTACAGATTCTGTTCTTAAAGCAATTGAAAACATTAAAATGCATGGCGAATCTTTCGATTTTATTAACGAAAGAGTAAGCAACCAGGAAGTACGGGAGAGACTAGATCGGACTCATATTCTGATTGACCAGTTCTCAATTGGGCCAGGCTTGCTTGGAGTTGAAGGAATGGCTTCGGGGTGTGTAGTAATCAGCAGAACATCAAAATGGTTCAGGGAGGATTTCCCGGATTTGCCGGTAATAAGTTGTGAACAGGAAGAACTCGCAAATGTCTTGGCCGAATTAATGTCTGACCCGGGAAGAATGCTTGATATTGCCCTGAAATCATTTGAATATTTCAATAAATATCACTCATTGGATGTGATGGGGAATTATTGTAAGAACTGTCTGGGGATAAAATAATCTGAAAATATGTGTGGAATTTTCGGGGCAATATCTCAAAATGAAAAAGTAGTTATTAAAAATGCTCAGTATATAAGCAAAATGCTTGAGCACAGAGGGCCTGATGATGAAGGATGGTTAGTATTCAATGAAAAAAAGGCGGTTCATCTTTCAAGGGAGGAGATTGACAGACTAATCTCATCAGGCCGGGAATTTGAGAATGACCAGACAGGCATTTTAATACACCGAAGACTGTCGATAGTTGACCTTTCAACAGGACACCAGCCTATGAGCTATAAGGAACATAAATTCTGGATAGTACTAAATGGTGAGATCTATAATTACAGGGAAATACGTGAGGAACTGAAAGGAGTCGGGCACAAGTTCAATACCGAATCGGATACCGAAGTGGTACTGGCTGCGTATTGCCACTGGGGAGAAAATTGTACAATGCATTTTAACGGGATGTGGGCATTTTGCATTTATGATACTGCGAAAAGAATACTATTTTGCTCACGCGACAGGCTGGGTATAAAACCATTCTATTACAGGCATGGAGGGAACAGGTTCCTGTTTGGTTCAGAAATGAAGAGTATAAAAGATTGGGATTCCGGACTGGCAGGGCTAAACATTGATAAGATAAGGGAGTATCTGTACAGCGGACAGATCGTCGTTGGAGCTAATGAAGAAACCATATTTACCAACATCCTTCAATTGACCCCGGGGCATAGCCTGATTGTAAAACTTCAAGATCTGACAGTTGATATTAAGCGGTACTGGGAACTGGAGATTAATATTAACAGGTCTCTGAGTTTTGAAAGGATAATTGAAAGATTCAGGGAGTTATTTTTAGATTCTGTTAAATTAAGATTAAGAAGCGATGTTGAAGTCGGATCTTGTTTGAGTGGTGGCATTGATTCCAGCAGTATTGTAAGTCTTGCCTCCGGGGAGTTTGGCCAAACATTCAATACCTTTACTGCAGTTTGGCCAGGGACGAGGCATGACGAGAGCAACTTTGCTGTTGCCGTTAATAACAAGTATAATTGCTTATCTCATCTTATACATTCTAATCTGGAAAATTTGCCTGAACTGATAGATAAGATTACATTTTATCAGGAATTACCTATTGGGGGGAGCAGCCTTATTGCCCAATGGTTTGTGATGCAGGAAGCCAGAAAATACGGAATAAAGGTATTGCTGGACGGGCAGGGAGCAGATGAAATATTGAGTGGTTACCCTTTTTATATTTTTGCTTATATCAATGAGTTATTTAAAAGTTTCAAATGGAGGAAATTTTTCACTGATAGGGGCGAGTGGAATTATTCAGGATTTAGTTATGCCAAAATTGTAAAAACGCTGATAAAGAATAAGCTAAATAAACCTGTACCAAAATTACCAATTTCAGAGTCTTTCTTAAAGGATTCTAAATCAGAACTGCAATATTCATGGTCAGGGGAGTGCTATTTTTTGCCTGAATACCTAAAACAGGAAATTCAAAAGTCTAGGTTGCCTTTATTACTTCATTTTGAGGATAGGAGTTCAATGGCCCATTCTGTTGAATCCAGAGTGCCCTTTCTTGATTATCGGCTGGTAGAATTTGCAGTCAATTTACCTTCTTCCCAAAAATTCAAAGGGGCACTTACCAAGAACATTTTACGAGAAGCTATGAAAAAATATTTACCGGATGAAATATATAACAGAAGGGATAAAATAGGATTCAGCACTCCGATAGAAAATCAAGTATCCAAAGGCACCCTTCTTTATAGAGAAATGGAAGATATTATTCTCAATTCGCCTATTACAGAGGAAAAATGGATAAAAGAAAGAAGTATTGATATTAGTAATATTTTTTCTTTGTATTCTTTGGCTAGATTCCTTAACCAATATTCGTAATGGGCAATAAGAAAGAATTTCTAAAAGATTCTCTTTTTTACGGTCTTGGGAACGGCATAAAAAAATTCATTGGATTTTTCCTGCTACCTTTTTATACCAGGGCCTTAACCCCAGAAGATTATGGACTTTTAAGTACTCTTAGTACTTTCACGATGCTACTTTCAGCTTTTCTGAATATCGGACTTGATTCAGCTTCAGGTTATTATTTCTTTCAGGCAAAAGAACAGAAAGAGAAAGGAAGAGTACTGTTTACTCATTTTATATTAAGACTAATAGGTATTATTCCTCCATTACTATTAAGTTTCTTCTCGGCGAGGCTATCGTTATTATTCTTTAATACTGAAGATTATGCATGGCTGATATTTATTTCTGTTATACTTGTACCTGTTAACCTGTTAATGTCAGAGCAGTCACACATTTATCGTTATTATCGAAAGCCATGGCAATATAACTTAGTTACAATTGTAAAATCGATTATTAACATCGGGGTTGGGATCTCTCTTGTGGTAATTTTGAAATTTGGGGTTATCGGAGCCCAACTGGCAAGTATAATAAGCAGTGCAGTTGTTGTTGTTGGCTCTTTTATTCTGTTCTCAAGGAGAATATATACATGGTCTTTCAGTTTTTTTTGGGCTAAAAAAATGTTGAGTTTCGGATTTCCTCTTATCTGGGCAGGACTTGCATCATGGATATATAATGTTAGTGACAGGTTTTTTCTTTTACATTACAGAAACCTGGCGGAGATAGGTTATTATTCAATAGGCAATACATTATCGCAACCTGTAATGTTGATAAATATGGCTGTACAGATGAGTTTTGGGGTTTTATTTTTTAAGTTTTATTATGAAGAAGCTGATGAGAATAAGCCAATTTCAAAAAAAATGGCAATCGATTCCTTTAACCTTTATCTTGGTGGTGCCGTTTTACTTGCATCCTTTCTCAGTATTTTCGGAGTAAATATTGTAAGCTTGTTCGCAACAAAAGATTATAATCCAGGGGCAATTGCCATACCATTCCTTGCTTTTTCGGCTATTGCCGGCCAGGCATATCAACTAATGGGACCGGGAATAACACTTGCTGAAAAGAACTGGCATTTTACCTGGCTCACGGTTGTTACTGCAATAGTTAATACAATTTTGAATTTTCTATTAATACCAAAATGGGGCTTTATCGGGGCCAGTATGAGTACCCTGTTTAGTTTAATCTTATATTGGTTCTTAAAACAGGTAATTTCACAGCATTATTTTAATATACCATATCCTGTTTTAAAAATTTCCACATATTTCATGCTTGGGATGTCCTTCTCAATAATAATATCCTACCTGGAATATAGCAGAAATATCATGATCCCCCTCCTGTTTAAAACATCTGTCATGGTAATACTTATATCAACTACGTTTTTATTTAAACTAATCCCTTTAAAAATAGTAATTCAGCTATTCAAAAGAAAAATTCAGTAGGATGGGAACAATAATTATTGTATTACTTGTGATTTTGATGTTTTTCTTTGTCTTAAAAGATCCTGTTTGGGGTTTTTGGATTTCTCTTGCACTTTATTTTGATCCTGGTGGCCTGTTTCAGGGTTATTTTCAATCGAATATAATCGGGCAAATTAATTTTTATGATATATGGATTCTGTTTATGAGTATTGCATTTTTAATCAGGCAAAGGTTTCATAAGGTAGTATATGATAGAAACTTCATTCAATTTGTGAAATATTATGCTTTTGTTTTTGTCTATTATGTATTGGTCTTTGGATATCTTGTCCCTGCATCTAACGGTGAATTCACATTCAAGCTTTTTCTAATTAAACAAAGAGAAATTTTATGGGGCTTCCTTATATTATTCTATGTCTATTATTTTGTGCAAAACAGTCTGTTGAACCATTATTATATTACTGTATTATCAGGCTTTATAATTCTTTCTTTATTCATTCTTGGACTACTTTTCAAGTTCAGTGTTATTCCTTCTGTTACGTTTATTCGTTACAGAGGTGAGGGAATGTTAAGAATTGGTATGCTTAGTTATGGATTATTTCAGGCGGTATTGCCAATATTACTTGCCTTGATTATATTAAGAAAATCATTCAAGACAAGAATATTTTTAAGAAGAGAATTATTTGTTGCAGGGATTCTTTTGGTAATAGTATATCTTATCACACTTACACGCAGGACTTTTATTAATCTTGGCGCAGAAATTATTGTCGTGATCTGGGTTTCACAAATTATTTCAGGGGCACGGATTAACCTCACAAAACCAATATTATTTATTTTGGTTATTTTAACGGCACTCTATTTAATGTTCCCCGCTTATATAGGATATTCAAAGAATATTTACCAGGATACTATCCTGTTAATAACCACAGGTAAAGATTCCAGGGGACAATCTGATTACCGCATTAGCGGAGAAGGAGACCTGGCGATCGTAAAAGATTATATTAAAGAGAAACCATGGTTCGGGCAGGGATTTTACTGGATGTCGTGGGATGAAAAAATAAGAAGGGCAAATTTTGGTGACCGGTTTGCAAAAGCATGGGACGCTGCCCAGGAAGTTCCTATATATTATCTATTTTTCAGCAAGGGGATCGTTGGATTTATAATTTATACACCTGTTTATATTTTATTGTTACTTTCAATAAAAGACCTATTTAGAAGAGTTAAACGTCATTACTATCAAATTGCCAGAAGTAATCCCTATGTTGTTCTATTTGCATTAACTATTCTATCCGGTTTTGTTTTGGATTTTTCGGTTGGAATTTATGCATTATATGGAGACATAGGTACTCCTAACTTTATGGTTAAGAGCGGATTATTATTTGGGTTAAATGCATTAATTGTGAAAGAATATTACTCTGGATAATTTATAATGTCACAGATTATTTTGCAGAACGCCAAACAATTCATCTATAATGTCCTGAATGCCTTGGCGAATAGTTTTAGGAGGGGCTCAATGTTATTCTTTGTGAATAATAAATATATTGTTTGGTACATTTAAGATTCGGATTTGATATATAATTTAAAGTCTATGCCATGATTTATTTTTCTGTAGTTATCCCGGTATTCGGATGCAGAATGATTCTGTATGAACTATATAAAAGACTAAAAATTACGTTGGAGGCTATTAATCCCAACTACGAAATAATTATGGTAAATGATGGTAGTCCTGATAATTCATGGGAAACAATAGTCGATTTGTCATCAAAGGATAATAGAGTTAAAGGGATAAATCTATCAAGGAATTTTGGGCAACATTATGCAATTACTGCAGGACTAGATAATTGTTCAGGAGAATGGGTCATAGTTATGGACTGTGATTTACAGGATCAACCGGAAGAGATATTAAAGCTATATACTAAAGCAAAAGAGGGATATCATATTGTTTTTGCACAAAGGATTTTGCGAAAGGACAGATGGCTGAAACGTATTTGGTCAAGAATGTTTTACGTTGTACTCGGATATTTAACGGACACTATGCAGGATTCAGCCATTGCAAACTTTGGGATTTATCATAGAAAGGTTATTGAGTCAATTTGTGGAATGGGAGATTATCACAGGTATTTTCCAACAATGGTAAAATGGGTTGGTTTTAAGTATTCCAAAATACCAGTCTCTCATGCTGATAGAAGTGATGGTAAATCATCATATTCATATAAAAAGTCAGTCAAATTAGCTATAGATACTATTCTTTCATTTTCAGATAAACCATTAAGGATAGCTGTAAAGTTTGGATTTTTTATATCCTGCCTGGCAATAGTTTTTGCCATATATTATCTTATTTTATTTTTTGGTAATAAAATAATAATTCCGGGTTATACATCTTTGATTCTTTCTATCTGGTTTCTTTTTGGTTTGATAATTATGGTATTAGGAGTTGTAGGGCTTTATATAGGAAAAACTTTTGACAAAGTAAAAGATCGACAATCTTATATAATAATGGATAAAACCTTTTAATTTGTTATTATAGAATCAATTTAAGTATTTTCAAATTACTATGGACCGAAAAATTACTTTTTTCTTAATGTCTTATAAAGGATATTATGTACTGAAGGAAATTTTATCTGCTTTCGATAAAATAATAGTTGATATGGTTATTTCTTCTCGTGATTTAATGGTGGAAGAAGACTATTATGATAAAATAAAGGATTTAACTATATTTTCCGGAATTAAATTTTATAACAGAGACGATTCATTTGTAATTGACACACAATATGTTATTGCAATTAGCTGGCGATGGCTTATCCAGACACAAAGCAAACTCATTGTTTTACATGATTCTCTTCTTCCAAAATACAGGGGGTTTTCACCGCTTGTAACAGCCTTGATCAATAACGAAAATATTGTAGGAGTCACTGCAATATTCGCAACTGAAGAATATGATGCTGGAGAAATAATTGAGCGAAGAGAAATAAAAATCTCGTATCCCATAAAGATTTTTGATTTATTTAAGGTAATTACACCTTTATATATTGAAATAGTAAAAAGTATGATTAATAAAATCATTATGGGAATCAGTTTGAATACAATTAAGCAGGACGAAGGAGACATAAGTTATTGCTTATGGCTTGACGAATATGATTATTATATTGATTGGTCTTGGTCTTCGAATCAGATTAAAAGATTCATCGATGCCGTTGGCTTTCCTTATTTAGGAGCATATACTTATATAGAGAGAAAAAAAGTTAGAATTCTTGATGCAGAAGTTGTAAATGATGTAAATATTGTGAACAGAAGCCCAGGGAAAGTATTTGTTATTAAAAATGGAAACCCAATCATTGTATGTGGTGGAGGTTTATTAATGGTTACAAAAATAATTGATGATTCTACGGGGCAAAATGTATTACCATTAAAAAGGATTAAAACTCGTTTTGAATGAACGATTCAATACCATTCAACCGGCCATTTCTTGCAGGCAATGAACTTGAATTTATAAAAGATGCGGTTAAACGTGGTAAAGTTTCAGGCAACGGCTATTACACAAAAGCATGCCAGGATTTTTTTCGACAAAAATATGGATATAGGAAATGCCTTCTTACAACATCAGGGACCGATGCTCTGGAAATGGCAGCAATATTATGTAATATAAAAGCAGGCGATGAGGTTATTGTACCTTCTTATACATTTGTTTCTACAGCAAATGCTTTTATATTAAGAGGTGCGAAAATTGTATTTGCTGACAGTTGTAATAACCATCCCGGAATTAACGAAGATAAGATTGAAGAATTGATTACATCCCGTACGAGGGCGATAGTGCCTGTACATTATGCAGGAGTTGCCTGCGACATGGATAAGATTATGGCATTGGCCAATAAATATAATCTCCTGGTTATTGAAGATGCCGCACAGGCAATAGATAGTTATTATAAGGGGAAACCATTAGGTTCGATTGGTCATTTGGGTTGTCTTTCATTTCATGAAACAAAAAATATTCAGTGCGGCGAAGGAGGAATGCTGGTAATTAATGATGAGCGGTTTTTTAATCGGTCAGAGATTATTTGGGAAAAAGGTACGAACCGTGCTGAGTTTTTTAGAGGAGAAGCAAATAAATACGGATGGGTGGATATTGGATCTTCTTTTCTCCTGTCTGAGTTAGGAGCGGCTTTTTTATATGCGCAGTTAGAACGTATAAAAGATATTCAGAATAAGAGGAAGACACTATGGAATATATATTTCAAATATCTGGGAATTTTGGAAAAAAGAGGAATTTGTTTACCGGTTATTCCTGAATATAGCACTAATAATGCACATATGTTTTATCTGGTATGTAAAAATCCGGAACAAAGAACAGGATTAATTAATATTCTAATGAAAAATGACATTATGGCTGTTTTTCATTACCAAAGTTTACATAAGAGTTTGTATTACCAGACTAAACATGATGGGAGGAATTTACCGGAAGCTGACAGATATTCAGATAATCTTTTAAGATTGCCATTATATTTTGAGCTTGAAAGTAAAGAATTGGAATTAGTTTGTGAATTAATAAATGATTTCTTTATAATATAAATGGCCCCGAAGCTCCGATTTTTAAAGAATCTCGTTATGTTTTAACTCTTAGTAATTTATCATAGTCGTTTATTTTTACCAGTTAATATATAAATGAGAAATTCAATAAGAAAATCAGCATTATTCTTAGTGATAGTTTTATGCATTGTTGTACTAATTATTCCTTTTAATAAGATATACGAATTTGTTCTGCCTGTACTTTCAAAAGATAATGAAGTCAAGTTAGTTACTATCAACAAGTTTAAAGAACTAATAATATTTTTTAAAATAAT
This sequence comes from Bacteroidales bacterium, assembly GCA_046706585.1. Classification (GTDB taxonomy): domain Bacteria; phylum Bacteroidota; class Bacteroidia; order Bacteroidales; family VadinHA17; genus JBJKPH01. The sequence continues at coordinate 19,692 of JBJKPH010000290.1, forward strand.
ATTTGTTGTAAGTATATTAACGATCTATTCATATTTTAGATGGTATAAGCAAATTAATTCTTTAATTAATTATATATTCAGATGGATTAGTCTCAGGTCATTTAGAATAAAATTGTCTTTGCCGATAATTTTTAAATTAACTATAGTTATATGCCTGCTGCTTTCCATTTATGCACTATTTAATTTTGATATTGGATTGGATGAGGCTTTCTATTTAAATGATATTCAAAACATTCAAAAGTATAATTTACCAACTCGTGTTGACAACTATAATGAATTTTCATATTTAATTCTTAGTAGTCCTTTAAATATAATTTCAATTCCAGTTGTTAAAATATTTGGTTTTAACATCTACTATATTAGATTTATAATTCTTGGCTTTTCTATTTCATTGATTTTCCTTGTACGGTATTTATTTGAAGCAAAAAATAGTTATGCAATATTTGTTATTTTACTTTTGGGATTTCCGGGGATTTTTTATTTAACGTCTTGTGTATTTCTAGAAGGAGTTGCTCTTTTTTTCATAATTGCCGCCCTAGTATTTCTTAAAAAAATTGAACGGTTTGAGCATTTTGACATAAATGGATATATTTCTGCATTAATGATGGCAATTGCTATAGCTACTAAATTTCAGATCTTTTTATATTTTGGTCTTGTAGCTGTAATCTATATTACATTTTTTAAGGAAAGGCTATTTATTTTCAAATATACATTATCAATATATTTAATCTATATTCTGCTTTCGCTAATTAGTATCATTTTTACAGGTATTGACAATTATTTGATGACAATTTATAAAATAATTATTGGTTCAAATGCGACTCATGCAGTAACATTTTCTCTTTCCGGCTTTCTAAATAAATCAATGTGGCTTTCAGAACTCATTTTTGTTCCGTTGGTAGTGTGGATTTGGTTCAAAACAGGAAAGGGGATAAATGAAGCCCCTGTATATCAAAAAATGATTTTTCTTTTTTCGATAGTCTGCATTTTATACTGGTGGTTATTTTATGGCACTAGCACCTGGAGAAATGCATTCATCGGATTAGCTTCAACTTTCATGTTATTTTCTATGAGAGTACCTTTTTCGAGTAATTCCCGAGCTTTTACCACAGCGATTGCATCTTATATAATACTAGGGGTCATCATCAATTTTGCCTTTATTAAGAATGGGTCTGTGGATGATGTTCAGTATTACAGAAGTCATATCCTAAAAGGAGTATTTACTTATAATCATGTTAATCACCAAAGAGTTTTTTTTAAAGAAGCAAAAAAGATACTTACAAGCGACGACCAGATATACACAATTGGGCAAATATATATACCTAAAATTTACTTCGATAACCGTCAAATCCTTTCTTTTGAAAAGGTTGAAGATCCTAATAAATTGTCAAATGATTCATATATACTTATTACATATGGGATGATAATGGAAGGGATTGTCAATACCAAATATTATAAATGGATTATAAATAATTGTGAACTTATTTATAGAGAAGGTGAATACTATTTATATAAAAAATCCAACCTGATAACTTATTAAATTTACATCTATTACATATTTAGAAGGTAGTACTGTTTTTCAAAATAGTAAATATTCAATGTGAAAGGCGAAGGGAATAAACTAATAGTTATTTTAAACTATTCGTCAAATTTAGTTGGAGGTGCTCCGATTAGATATCTATTTCTGTTTGCAGCAAAACTTCAATATTTATCAGATTATTATTTAATTATAAATTCAGGATTATACTTAAAATTAACCGATCTAAATATTGAAATAAATGAGAACAAAATCATTATAACCAAAGAAGCTAAAGTTCTTCTGGATAAAATTAGATTGGGGCCATTTAAGACTTTTCTAAATGGATTATTAAGATGGTTAAAGTTTTCCTGGACTTTTATTACAGTATTAAGGAAGTACAAAATAGGCATTGTATTTGGAGTCTATACTGGAGGAATTTTTGCAAGTTTCTGGAAAAGAATTTTAGGCTTCAGGTTTGTATATTCATTTAATGATTCATCATATAGTTCATTAAGCAGAGATTTTTTCAAAATTTTCCAGAGTGAAAGATATCCTGTTAAATACGCAGATAAGATAGATTTCCTGTCTCATGGACTTATCTCTGGGCTAGAACAGATTGTTGGTAATATCGAACAAATAAAAATCTGCATTTCACCAAATTCCTTTATTGCATTTCCTGAAAGGTTTTTCCCTTCAAAGAAAAAGACAATAGACATCATTTTTGCTTCCAGACTAACAGCTTATAAGAATCCTTTATTATTTCTTAAAGCTCTTGTAATATTAAAGGAAAGGGATACTTGCTTCAAAGAAAGGAAATTTGCTTTACTGGGAGATGGTCCCTTGCTGGAAGAATGCAGAAGATTTAAAGAATCCAAGGGATTGCTCAATGTTGAGATTCCAGGGTCAGTTAATAATGTACAGGAATATTTGAACAAATGCAGGATTTTTGTATCAATTCAAAATACAAATAATTATCCAAGTCAATCTCTTATGGAGGCCATGCTTGCAGGGAATGCAATAATAGCATCAAATGTTGGAGAGACATTTAGAATAATTACTGAAAATGAGGGAATACTGATATCAATTGACGAAATTGAATTATTTGCTGCGATGGAAGCCTTGTTAAATAACCGGGAAATGACTGTAAGATTTGGTGAAAATGCACGACGGAAGATTCTTTATGAGAACAACATTGAAAGATATCTGTCGTATTTTGAGGAACTTTTGTGTGTGGATCTTTAATCGGGAGTAATAAAAGATAAATACAAATTTCAAAACCTGAATGGGGAAAAAGGAAAGGATTGCTATTCTGATAGTAATGTATAATGATAGTGATCTGTTGCAGGGGCTTATAAAGTCAATTCAAGAACAGTCAAGTACAGACTACATCGTATATGCTATTGATAACCATGAGAAACAAATTTCGGCTTCAGTTCTGAGGGAGATGGACCCTGAGGCTGTAATATTTCCATATCAGTCGAATCTGGGGTATGCAAAAGCAAATAATTATCTTGCCCAAAAGGCAATTGAAGCAGGATTTGATTATATTTTCATTGTTAATCCTGACGTAGTACTTGCTAAGGACTGCGTTGAATATCTTTTGAAAGAAATTAAATCAGAACCCAAATTTGCTGCTGCTGGCCCATTGGTAATGAAAGGGAGTCCTCTCGAGAGGGAAGAGATACAGTTTTATGAGTTATCTGCAGATTTAAGAAGAGGCTATACCAGGGCTATTACTACAAATTCTTTTAACATTTTAGATCTTCCAGAATCGGTGGAAGTTAACATGGTTTCTGGTTGCGCGTTTATGATTCGAACGGACTTTATCATAAAGTATGGATTATTCAATGAAGAGAACTTTATGTACGGGGACGAAATTGATCTTGCGTATAGGATACATTTGTGTGGATATAAATGCATTGTTACAAGAAATGCAAAGGTTTGGCATGATCATAGAGAAAGGACAATTGATAGGTATTCGCTTTATTTTGAGTATTTTTATAAAACAAGGAACAGAATATTGTTTATTAAAAGATACTATCATTTTTTCAGGCTGTTTTCAGATATAATACATGAGATCTTTATATTGCCTGCAAGAATACGCTGGTTATACAAACTTGCCGGTTTGCAAATGATAAAATACTATTACCAGGGATATCTCTGGGGTATTTTAGGGATAAAGGGGGAGGTAAATATATTCAGATGAACCTTATTTATATAAACTACAGGAACAGCAGTGTTCTTGAAGCCCAGGTATTGTCTCTTTTGGAACATTTGAAAAGTTTGGGGTATTTTAATAAAGTTATCCTTTTTCAGGGATATGTTTCAGGAAGGGAAAAGAAAGCCATTGCGGACAAATTATCTGGGTTTTCTGTTGAAGTATTATGGTACAGGACTTTTCCAAATTACAGGTTGTTATATTTATTTACCTTTTTCGTTTTAAAATTTTCTTTAAAGAAATTCAATAAAAATTTGTTATGGGATAAAACAATTTTCCATGCCAGGGGTGAATTCATGGGTGCAATTGTTGCGAAGAGTTTAATGGCAGATAGGTCAAAGTCGGGAGATAGGTTATTGGTTGATATTCGGGGTGCCAGTATCCCGGAACTAAACATCTATTTTAAGAAGAACCGAATTCTTAGAAACTGGAGGACCATTATAATTGAAAGATCTTTGAAATGTTTGGTAAAAAACAATATTAGAATTTCTGCAGTATCCACCAGCCTGACGAATTATCTGGTAACTGAATTTGGATTTAAGCCATCAGTTATACATTTAAACCCGAATATTGCAGGAGAAACATTTGGCTTCAGTCTTGAGCAACGTATCGGGATAAGGAAGGCACTTCAGGTAAAGCCCTCTGAAATTATTGTTGTTTGTTCGACCGGTGGGTCCGCAGCATGGCAGAAAGATTCTGTTGTAATCGATTTTCTATTAAGTAATGGGATGATAGTTCTCAATCTTTCAAAAACAGTAATTGATAAACCTGGGGTCATTAATAAGTTCGTTCCTTTCAAGGAAGTTCCGGCTATACTATCTGCAGCTGATCTTGCGGTATTGTGGAGGGATGATAATTTAGTCAATAGAGTTGCTTCCCCCAGCAAGTTCAGTGAATTTTGCTCAAATGGATTACCGGTACTTCATAATAGTTCTGTTGATCTGGCAGCTGAATATATTGATAAGTATTGCTATGGACAGAATGTAAGAGAAATGGACGAATTTGAATTAAATGACAATTACTATATTTCAGATATGGATACCAGGAATAAAATGTCAAAAATTGGATTTAATATATTCAGTGTATACACTATTGCCAGATCTTATTATAAACTATACAATTTCATTATTGAGAATTCTGATAGTTTGTAGCGGGAATAAAGGCCGGATAAGCACCTTCATAACAGAACAGGGTGAATCACTTGCCAGAGAAGGGGTTATGATAGAATACTATATTATTGAAGGTTCGGGAATATCAGGATACTTATCTAATTACAGAAGTCTTTTAAGAAAAATTAAGGATTTTCAACCAGATATATTACATGCACATTATGGGCATAGTGGCCTTTTTGCTAACCTTCAAAGAAGAGTACCTGTAATAGTAACCTATCATGGTTCGGATATAAATGATCCTGCTAATTTAAGGTGGTCGAAGATGGCAA